>NZ_JAJNSC010000025.1:0-47667 GCF_027497975.1 Streptococcus sp. SM5
CCTGCAAGAGTCAAACCGTCTGCAACCCATTGGTATTCTTTAACAAGGTTTACAACACCTTGTACGAATTCTCCACCGAAAGCAAGGGCGAAGAATACTGGAAGGGCACGAGATAGAGCCCAAGGAAGCGCACCAAGAAGATAGTTACGTTCGATTCCTTTGTAGTCAAAGCGTTCAATCGCAGCGTCAATACGGTGAGCGAAGAATGTTGTAGTCATACGACCAAGTACGTCGAAGTAAGTCAAAAGTGCTGCTACTGGTACAGCGATTGTAGTGATCGCAAGGTCTGTTTCGATTCCTTGTGAAACTGAGAAAGCAGTCGCAAGAACCGCACCAGAAGTTGCGTCAATACGAGAAGCACCACCGAAGGTACCTACCCCAAGTACGAACAACTGCAAGCTACCACCGATAAACAAACCAGTTGTCAAATCTCCCATGACTAAACCAGTAATGAAACCAGCGAATACAGGGGAACCTGCAGAAGAAACGATCGTCAACTCATCACAGATTTGATAAGCTGAGTACAAAGTGAGAAGTAAAATTTGCCACCATTGTATCATAACAATGACCTCCTAAAAATTTTTTCCTATTTTAATAAGCTCAAAAAGTCTGAAATTGGATCATTTGGAACCATTTGAGCAGTAAGTTTAACACCTTTTTCTGCCAATTTGTGGAAGTCTTCCACATCCTTGTCCACTACGTTGATAGAACGTGTGATGGCGCGAGTTTCTGGTGTTTGAGACATATTCCCAACATTAAGGGTTTCAATTGGTACACCTGCTTCTACCAAACCAAGGAAGCGGTCTGGTTTACGAGCCACGATAAAGAGACGTTGGCTATCGTATTTTCCAGCAAGAATATTGGCTGCCGCTTTCTCAATTGGCAAAATACTCAACTTCACACCTGGTGGTGTTGCAAGTTTCAAACCACTCTTTTCAACGTCGTTGTTGACAACTTCGTCATCTACAACCATGATACGTGAAACATTTAGTTTTCCAGCCCATAGATTGGCTACTTGTCCGTGGATCAAACGTCCATCGATACGGCATCCTACAATTGTCATAAGTTTTCCCCCTTTATATGTTTTAGTGTAGGTTTTCGAGTTAAATGAATCTCTTCTTTATATTCACCCTCTGTCTCAAAGATAATAATGCGGTTTGCACCTTCCTTGAGGTAGCTATGAGGGATATAAAGCGAGAGGGTCGGGCCGACGTTCCAAAAACGTCCTAGATTCTGCCCATTGACAAAGGCAACTCCCTTACCAAACTCAGACAAGTCTAGGTAAGTATCTTTTGGCGCTTCGATTGTAAAATCATAAGCATAAAAGGCTGGTTGTCCTTCTGTCCATCCTTTTGAAAAATCAATTTTCTCAGGATTGTCTAGTGGGAGTGGATAGTGTTTCCAGTTTAGTAAGAAGTGCAAATCCTTACAAACCCCTGTCCGAATTCCCTTACGTTGCGTATCCGCTAAGAACTTGTGTCCATAGTTGACACGTCCCATATTTTCTACCAAGATATCTAACCTAGATAGCGCTTTCTTTTTACCTTGATAAAAAATATCTTCCCCAATTTCTGTCTGATATTGGGTTTCGACCCACTGACCATCGACATAAAGCTGAGCTCTATCTCGACCGTCAATGATACGAAGTCTTTCTTCTTCTGCATCCCAGTTTGTTTCTGTTCGATAGAGTAGATAGCCATAGCTTTGTCCCAACTCCTCCATCTTTTTAGGATAGAGGCTTTCTACTGGACTTGACAAGCTATCCAAAGTTTCAAACAAGGAAACTTTTTCAACTAGTGGAATAGCATCCAACTCCATACTCTCTTTGTAGAGTGGTTCCAACTGCGGATACTCTGGAAAATGTGTTGCCATCATCTTCTTGACTGCCAGATATTTGGCAGTTGGATTTCCTTCTTCATCCAGAAGGGCATCGTAATCATAAGATGTAACTTGTGGCAAATCCAAGGTTCCTCGAGCCGAGCAACCATTCATGAAGCCAAAGTTTGTACCACCATGGAACATGTAAAGATTGATGGAACCTTGTTCCAAAACCTCTCGAACTGCATCTGCCAATTCTTTGGGATCCCGTGTGATAATCGGTTCTTTCCAACGATTGAACCAGCCGTCCCAGAACTCCATACACATGAGTGGCCATTTCTTACCATGCTCATCAAAGAATTCCTGCATCTGTGAAAAGTTATAAGGTGCCTTAGAACCAAAGTTCCCTGTCACAAAGAGGTCATCTTCGATTAAGGTTCCAGCTTTCAGAGTAGCTCTCCATGGACCATCTGATGTAAAGAGAGGACAGGTTACGCAACGCTCTTCCATCAACTGTCGAATTGCTCTCAGATAAGCCTTATCTTCTCCATAAGAACCATACTCATTTTCAACCTGCATCATGATGATATTGCCACCCTTGTCCAACAAATGTGGCACCAATCGTGACAAGAGCTGGTCATAGTAGCGACCGATAGCTTCAATATAAGCAGGATCTGAGGAACGAAGTCTCATATTCTTTGTTAAGAGCCAGGCTGGTAAGCCACCGAATTCCCACTCCGCACAGATGAAGGGTGACGGACGAACGATAGCGTAGAGACCCAAATCTTGTGCTGTCTGAAGAAATCGCTCCAAATCCAGAGCTCCTTCAAAGTGAAACTCACCCTCACGAGGCTCGTGTAAATTCCAGGCCACATAAGTCTCTACTGTATTAAAACCAAGAGCCTTCAAGTTATAGAGCGAATGATACCAATCTTCTGGAGGAACCCTAAAATAATGAATGGCGCCAGATAAAATCTTAAATGATTTTCCATCGAGATAAAAATCATCCCGTATCTCAAATCGTGTCATATTCTTACCTTCTGACAATAAAGTTTACGCTTTCATTTGTTGATATAGTAAATATATCTCAATATCTTACATTTGTCAATAGGTTTTCACAATTTTTTTCATTTTTCACTAAATTTTACACAAAAAACTTATAAAAATCTTGTAATCTATAGTCATAACAACATTTTAGCACCATGTATAAAAATGTAGGTTTTTCTATTTATTCCTATGTAAATTAACCTTATAGCCTATTATTCTAATTTTTTTATTCAAAAGGCTACTATTCTTTCCAGTTTTATGGTAAAATCTTTAACGGAGAAGGAAAATCGAGGTGAAAATATGGCAATTCCAAAGTATCAATATATTAAAGATGAGTTAAAGAACAAAATCATTTCTGGTCAATTTGCCAGTGGAGATAAATTCTACACTGAAGCTGAATTGATTGCAATGTATGATGTTAGTTCTATCACAGTTGTTCGCGCTTTAAACGACCTTGCCAAGGATGGCTATATTGTCCGTCAACAAGGAAAGGGTACATTCGTTTCACGCGCACGCAAACACAAACTCGTAGAGTTTTCAGATGTAGAAGTTTTTGAAACTAAAGATGATAAAGTTACCGTCCTTTCTATTGAGCGTGGAAATAAACTAAGCTACTTAGAAAAAATTGGACTACGCGGAGATCAGTTCTACTACAAGATTGAACGCGTTCGCGAAACAGGTGGTGTTGTGTACATCTACCATACATCTTACATCCCAGAACAATACATCAACGCAAATTATCCAAATCTTGAATATTATAGCTCTATCTATAACCGTTTCAAATTGGATTACCACATTCACATGAATGATGAACATTTTGAAGAAATCAATGAAATAGCATTTCCAACTCCAGAACATGCGGCTTCAATCCTCGGAGTCGATGAACAATTCCCAACCGTTTTACAAACCAAGACTACTAAACTAGAGTCTACTGGTCAAGTTCTCGCATATAGCGAAACATATAAACGAGCGGATTACTACAAAATCAAATTCATTTCATGTGACCGTGATCACTAAGAAGAAAGCCTGAGCCTAAGCGCTTGGGCTTTTTCTATGTTTATTATACCACACCAAAAAGGTAGCGCTTACCTATTTTTGGAAGATTCTATAATTTGTGGAGTATTTTATAGAAATAGAACCAAAAAATTATACTAGATATATATATGTATCTTTCCGACCAATCTGAAATCTTAAGTTTAAATTTTATATTTTTTTATACTTATTATAGTTTTTCGTCATCTCCTCTTGACTCTCGTTAATATAAGAAATAAAATAAAGGTGTTGATTTATGTAAACGCTATCAATATAACAATGCAATCAGGAGGTTTTGCAATGAAACATGAAAAACAACAGCGTTTTTCTATTCGTAAATACGCTGTAGGAGCAGCTTCTGTTCTAATTGGATTCGCCTTCCAAGCACAGACTGTTACAGCCGATGGAGTTACTCCTACTACAGAAAACCAACCGACCATCCATACGGTTTCTGATTCCCCTCAATCATCCGAAAATCGGACTGAGGAAACACCTAAAGCAGAGCTTCAACCAGAAGCTCCAAAAACTGTAGAAACAGAAACTCCAGCTGCTGATAAGGTAGCTAGTCTTCCAAAAACAGAAGAAAAACCACAAGAGGAAGTTAGTTCAACTCCTAGTGATAAAGCAGAAGTGGTAACGCCAACTTCTGCTGAAAAAGAAACTGCTAATAAAAAGGCAGAAGAAACTAGCCCTAAGAAAGAGGCTGATTCTAAAGAGTCAAATACAGACAAGACTGACAAGGATAAACCAGCTGAAAAAGATGAAGCGAAAGCAGAGGCTGACAAACCGGCAACAGAGGCAGGAAAGGAACGTGCTGCAACTGTAAATGAAAAACTAGCGAAAAAGAAAATTGTTTCTATTGATGCTGGACGTAAATATTTCTCACCAGAACAACTCAAGGAAATCATTGACAAAGCGAAACATTATGGCTACACTGATTTACACCTATTAGTCGGAAATGATGGACTCCGCTTCATGTTGGACGATATGAGCATCACAGCTAACGGCAAGACCTATGCCAGTGATGATGTCAAGCGTGCCATTGAAAAAGGTACAAATGATTATTACAACGATCCAAACGGCAATCACTTAACAGAAAGTCAAATGACAGATCTGATTAACTATGCCAAAGATAAAGGCATCGGTCTCATTCCGACAGTAAATAGTCCTGGTCACATGGATGCGATTCTCAATGCCATGAAAGAATTGGGAATCCAAAACCCTAACTTTAACTATTTTGGGAAGGAATCAGCCCGTACTGTCGATCTTGACAACGAACAAGCGGTCGCTTTTACAAAAGCCCTTATTGACAAGTATGCTGCTTATTTCGCGAAAAAGACTGAAATCTTCAACATCGGACTGGATGAATATGCCAATGACGCAACAAACGCTAAAGGTTGGAGCGTTCTTCAAGCTGATAAATACTATCCAAACGAAGGCTATCCTGTAAAAGGCTATGAAAAATTTATTGCCTACGCCAATGACCTAGCTCGTATTGTAAAATCTCACGGTCTCAAACCAATGGCCTTCAATGATGGTATTTACTACAATAGTGATACTAGCTTCGGAACTTTTGACAAAGATATCATCGTTTCAATGTGGACTGGTGGTTGGGGAGGTTACGACGTTGCTTCTTCTAAACTTCTAGTAGAAAAAGGTCACCAAATCCTAAATACTAACGATGCTTGGTACTATGTTCTTGGGCGAAATGCAGATGGCCAAGGTTGGTACAATCTCGATCAGGGGCTCAATGGTATTAAAAACACACCAATCACTTCTGTACCAAAAACAGAAGGAGCTGATATCCCAATCATCGGTGGTATGGTAGCTGCTTGGGCTGACACTCCATCTGCACGTTATTCACCATCACGCCTCTTCAAACTCATGCGTCAATTCGCAAATTCTAACGCTGAATACTTCGTAGCTGATTATGAGTCTGCAGAAAAAGCACTTAACGAGGTACCAAAAGACCTTAACCGTTATACTGCAGAAAGCGTCGCAGCGGTTAACGAAGCAGCAAAAGCCATCCGTTCACTTGATAGCAACCTCAGCCGTGCCCAACAAGACACAATTGACCAAGCAATTGCAAAACTTCAAGAAGCAGTTAGCAATTTGACCTTCACACCAGAAGCTCAAAAAGAAGAAGATGCTAAACGTGAGGTTGAAAAACTTGCTAAAAACAAGGTAATCTCCATCGATGCTGGACGCAAATACTTTACTCTTGACCAACTCAAACGCATCGTAGATAAGGCCAGTGAGCTGGGATATTCTGATGTCCATCTCCTTCTAGGAAATGACGGACTTCGCTTCCTACTCGATGATATGACCATCACTGCCAACGGAAAAACCTATGCAAGTGATGATGTCAAAAATGCCATCATCCAAGGAACAAAAGCTTACTACGATGATCCAAACGGGACTGCACTTACACAGGCAGAAGTGACAGAACTAATTGAATACGCTAAATCTAAGGGCATCGGTCTCATCCCAGCTATTAACAGTCCAGGTCACATGGATGCTATGCTGGTTGCCATGGAAAAATTGGGTATTAAAAATCCTCAAGCCAACTTTGACAAGGTCTCCAAAACAACCATGGACCTTGAAAACGAAGAGGCCATGAACTTTGTCAAAGCACTTATTGGCAAGTACATGGACTTCTTTGCAGGCAAGACTAAGATCTTTAACTATGGTACAGACGAATATGCCAATGATGCCACCAACGCGCAAGGCTGGTATTATCTAAAATACTACAATCTCTATGGCAAGTTTGCTGAGTACTCTAACACCCTTGCTGCCATGGCCAAAGAAAGAGGTCTTCAACCAATGGCCTTCAACGATGGCTTCTACTATGAAGACAAGGACGATGTTCAGTTTGATAAGGATGTCATCATCTCTTACTGGTCTAAAGGATGGTGGGGTTACAACCTTGCAACTCCTCAGTACCTGGCAAGTAAAGGATACAAACTCCTCAACACCAATGGAGACTGGTATTATGTTCTAGGCAATCATAAACCAGACGAAGCTTATCCACTATCAAAAGCTGTTGAAAATTCTGGTAAAGTTCCATTCAATCAACTTGCTTCTACTAAGTATCCCGAAGTAGACCTTCCAACAGTCGGCAGTATGCTTGCTATCTGGGCAGACAAACCAAGCGCAGAGTACAAGGAAGAAGAAATCTTTGAACTCATGACTGCCTTTGCAGACCACAACAAAGACTACTTCCGTGCTAATTATAATGCTCTCCGCGAAGAATTAGCTAAAACTCCTACAAACTTAGAAGGATATAGTAAAGAAAGTCTTGAGGCCCTTGACGCAGCTAAAACAGCTCTAAATTACAACCTCAACCGTAATAAACAAGCTGAGCTTGACACACTTGTAGCCAACCTAAAGGCTGCTCTTCAAGGACTCAAACCAGCTGCAACTCATTCAGGAAGCCTGGATGAAAATGAAGTGGCTGCCAATGTTGAAACCAGTCCAGAACTCATCACAAGAACTGAAGAAATTCCATTTGAAGTTATCAAGAAAGAAAATCCTAACCTCCCAGCTGGTCAGGAAAATATTATTACAGCAGGAGTCAAAGGTGAACGAACTCATTACATCTCTGTACTCACTGAAAATGGAAAAACAACAGAAACAGTCCTTGATAGCCAGGTAACCAAAGAAGTTGTAAACCAAGTGGTTGAAGTCGGCGCTCCTGTAACTCACAAGGGTGATGAAAGTGGTCTTGCACCAACTACTGAGGTAAAACCTAGACTGGATATCCAAGAAGAAGAAATTCCATTTACCACAGTAACTCGTGAAAATCCACTCTTACTCAAAGGAAAAACACAAGTCATTACTAAGGGCGTCAATGGACATCGTAGCAACTTCTACTCTGTGAGCACTGTTGATGGCAAGGAAGTGAAAACACTTGTAGATAGTCTTGTAACCAAAGAAGCAGTTACTCAAATTGTTGAGGTCGGAACTATGGTAACACATGTAGGTGATGAACATGATCTTGCTCCAGTTGCAGAAACAAAACCTAGACTAGATATCCAAGAAGAAGAAATTCCATTTACCACAGTGACTCGTGAAAATCCACTCTTGCTCAAAGGAAAAACACAAGTCATTACTAAAGGTGTCAACGGTCGCCGTACAAACTTCTACTCTGTGAGCACTTCTGCCGATGGTAAAGAAGTGAAAACTCTTGTAAATAGTGTCGTAGCGCAGGAAGCTGTTACACAAATAGTCGAAGTCGGAACTATGGTAACACATGTAGGCGATGAAAACGGACAAGCCGCTATTGCTGAAGAAAAACCAAAACTAGAAATCCCAAGCCAACCAGCTCCAGCAACTGCTCCTGCTGAGGAAAATAAAGCTCTTCCTCAAGGTCCAGCTCCTGTGGCAACAGAGAAAAAACTTCCTGAAACAGGAAGTCACGATTCTGCAGGACTAGTAGTCGCAGGACTCATGGCCACACTAGCAGTCTATGGACTCACTAAAAGAAAAGAAGACTAAGTCTTTTCGATAAATAATAAACAGCGAGATTGAGCCTCGCTGTTTATTTTTTAATTAATCACCCAGTCCTAGACGTTCAAAGATATCATCCACTCGTTTGGTGTAGTAAAGAGGATTAAAGATTTCGTCGATTTCTTCTTGTGTGAGACGTGATGTCACTTCTGAATCTGCTTCAAGAAGCGGTTTAAAGTCTACTTGGTTGTCCCAAGAGTAGGCTGTTTTTGGTTGCACCAAGTCATAGGCTTGCTCACGGGTCATGCCTTTTTCAATCAAGGTCAACATAGCGCGTTGGCTGAAAATCAAACCAAATGTCGAGTTCATGTTGCGGATCATGTTTTCTGGGAAGACTGTCAAGTTTTTGACGATATTTCCAAAACGGTTGAGCATGTAGTCAATCAAGATGGTCGTATCTGGTGTGATGATGCGCTCAGCTGATGAGTGGGAAATGTCGCGTTCGTGCCAGAGAGCCACGTTCTCATAGGCTGTAATCATGTGACCACGGATGACACGCGCAAGACCTGTCATGTTCTCAGAACTGATAGGATTGCGCTTGTGAGGCATTGCTGAAGACCCTTTTTGCCCTTTAGCAAAGAATTCTTCTACTTCGCGTTGTTCAGACTTTTGCAAACCGCGAATCTCAGTCGCCATGCGCTCAATAGAAGTCGCGATGCTGGCAAGAACTGCAAAGTACTCAGCGTGAAGGTCACGAGGAAGAACCTGTGTTGAGATTTCTTGAGCACGGATACCAAGCTTGTCGCAGACGTATTGTTCTACAAATGGTGGAATGTTAGCAAAGTTCCCAACCGCACCAGAAATCTTACCAGCTTCCACTCCAGCAGCCGCATGCTCGAAACGCTCGATATTGCGCTTCATTTCGCTGTACCAAGTTGCCAATTTAAGACCAAAGGTTGTAGGCTCAGCGTGCACGCCGTGGGTACGCCCCATCATGATGGTGAACTTATGCTCCTTAGCCTTATCAGCGATGATGTTGGTGAAGTTTTCAAGGTCACGACGGATGATATCGTTTGCCTGCTTGTAAAGATACCCGTAGGCCGTGTCCACCACGTCGGTAGAAGTCAAACCATAGTGGACCCACTTGCGCTCTTCACCAAGAGTCTCAGAAACCGCACGTGTGAAGGCCACCACATCGTGGCGAGTCTCCTGCTCGATTTCCAAAATGCGGTCGATGTCAAAGTCTGCCTTCTCGCGAATCAAAGCCACATCTTCCTTAGGGATTTCCCCCAACTCAGCCCATGCTTCATCAGCCAAGATTTCCACCTCAAGCCAAGCACGGTATTTATTTTCTTCACTCCAAATGTTCGCCATCTCAGGGCGAGAGTAACGGTTGATCATGTTGTTTCTCCTATATTAAATCATTTTTTTAAATATCAAACTAAAAGTTTCAATAAATTTAGCACTCCATATCTCCCACCATTTACTATCTTGATTTTTATCGCATTTTTCTTCTTCACTGATAATTTTAGACCTCAAAATTTCATTATCCATTATCCTATTTTCGTATTCTTCACCACCGTAAAAAATACAGTCTCTTAGCTCTGAATATTGGACTTCCGGAGATGATTTAATATTATTATATAAGTCTTTAGCCTTTGATTTCCCTAATTTGATTTTTGAAGTAATTATAATCGTTCCAAGAGAATAAGCTGTAAGTAAAAGAAATCTTATAACTGAAAGTTCAGAAGTTAAGGAATGAATTTCAAAAGAAATATACATCTCCCTAAATCTTTTTATTAATTCAATAGCATCAGGATTCTCTTTAAAAAATGAGATAACCTCTGTAGATAAATTTAACTTCATTAGCGTTTCAAGTGTAATTGATTCATTTGAAATTTGTCCATTAATTTCATTTATTATATAATATTGAAAAAAATATTCAAGAAGAAGCGGAACAAGTAAAGTAGTCAACACTCCAAATAGCCATGTCATGTTTGTTATTTTTCTTAAAGAATGCAATGGTAATAATATTGCAAAAACACTATATGCTATGAAAACCAAAATTATGTAAACTACAATAGATTTTATATCTGAAAATGACTTTACATAATCTAAAGTAAATAAAAGCATTGCTAAAGGAATAAGATAATAATATAATCCTGTTAAATAATTTTTAGCTGCAATAATTATGCCAGCCAATGCTATAATCATTGCTCCGATTGCTACTATAGCAATTAATCCTTTAAATGCCACTAGATTAAGTGAATTTAACACAGAAATAACTACAAGAATTACCATAAAACCTATATTTGTTAAATAATAAACTGCAGCACCTAATTCCCGCCTTTTCTTTAAATCCGTTTTATATCCTTTTTCAGTAATAAAAAAATACTTTCTTCTCCGAATTTCCTTTAACAAACCCCATTTTAATTGCACCCAGTTGACCATTTTCTTTTTCCAAAAAAATAGTAAGCCAACAAAAATACATACCGCTACTAATTTAACTAAGTAGCTAGGATGTATAAATAGCGTAATTCCAAGATATCCTAGCATGATAGATATGAGTTTTTGCAATTCTAGTTGCTTTTTCATAATCTTCAATCTAATTTTTAAATCAATTTTTCTAAGTGCTCTTTAAAAGGTCTTTGAATAATTTTCCTAGCATTAGATATATTCTCATCGGTTCTATACGTTTCTAATGCTTCATTTAACTTGCTGACAGCTAGTTTAAGTTCCATTCCTTTAGCAAGCATTAACCAAACAATATAAAATCTCATTTGCTTTGTTGATTCTTTATGTATAAGACTATAGTATTGCTCTATCTCCCTGTATGTTCTATACAATGTTATCAACTCATCAAAATCTAATTGTTCATTAAATATGTCATCATAAAATCTATTAAAAAGCGCTCCCTTTTGATTTGTAACAACTTCAGGATAACCCATTTTAGAATATATAAGCTGGGCCATAACCTCCATTGTAATAGACTCCTCAGAAATCTCTATACTTCTATCAACTTTTCTAATATACATAATTCCATATTGTTTCAGATATTCTTCAATCTTAATTTGTATATTGCTTATTGATTTTAAATCTACAGGAGAAATAGCATTTTGACTATTAGTGTATTCGGCTATATTATTTGTTAATGTCTTATCATTTTCAGTTTGGAAAATTCTAACTAGAATTTCTGCATTAGATAATTTTTCTTCATCAAAATCAGCATCTTTATATTTATAAATCGTTCTTAGAGTCTGTCCTCCATTCACAATTTGAAAACCATCTAAAGAGCACTTTAACTTTTGATTTGCATTAATCTTTTGAGCAGTAATCTTATTCGCAGTCATGGTAATACCATTATTAAACATAAAAAATCGATTAGGAGCGCTATCAATAGATTTCAAAATATTTTTATTAAACTTTGTACTTCCCAAATAGCCTCGAACATTATCATATAACAATCCAATATCTAGCTCCACTTCTGATAATTTAGAATAATCTTCAATCGAATATTGTTCTTTCAACTCATCATCTTTACAAGTCAGCCTAATCAAAGTAATTAAAGGTAATTTAACCAAGTATGATTGTGAGGATGACATGGGATCATCTTTAAAAGTCATTACAGAATCAGAATCAACGATAAATGTTGCTTTTCTATCTTCTGGTTTTTCTGAAACAAATTCTATAATTTCGTCCAAACTAATTGTTACTATCTCAACATCATTACTATCAATGAATGATTTAACTTCATTAACATTTAAATTTAACTTATGATTTTCATTAGATACTAAATATAACTGCGTGTTCCAAATATCATTAGAATTATATTTATCAATTATTGACTGAACTGTAATTCTAGTTAGTTCATCTAAACCTTCAGTATTCTGAGCATAAACTGCATTTAAAAACTTAGTACTATCACTAACTGTATTTAAAGCTTGAGACTTGTCAGGATTAAACCTCTCACGATACTTAAAATTAAAAAGCTTAATGTCATAGTTCTCTTCGTCTATATAAACAGCATCAATACCTAAATCATTATTTGTGACACCATATAATTTACGATGAAAATCGGTATCAATAACCATCTTTTCTACATCTTCAACGTCTGTTACATCTGTAATACAAGAAAGAATGAATAAGTAAAAGCCAAGTCTTGATTTCTCCTCATCTGTAATTTCACCAACTGGTTCCTTTTTTAGTTTACCAAAATATTTTCTTGAAATTTTATTTACCAACTTAAAATCATTTAATGTTCCCATTTAAAAACTCCTCTATATGAATAAAATAATATATATTAAGCTATCTTCTAAAAAAGACGGTTAATTTCACTTTTTAAAAATCAATCCCCTCCCCAAACTCAACCACCTCATCCGGCTCATCACTAAACAAAGTCACATGTCCCATCTTGCGGTTGTGCTTCGCTTCTATTTTACCATACATGTGGAGGTGGACGCTTGGATTTTCTGTCACATATTTTTCAGCGGTCTCGACGTGCTGGCCGAGAACATTGAGCATGACAGCAGGCGCATGGAGTTTGATAGATGGTAATGGTGCTCCCAGAACACCTAAAATATGGGTATCAAACTGGGAGAAGTCACAAGCTTCGATCGAGTAGTGTCCAGAGTTGTGTGGTCGAGGAGCAATTTCATTGACAATGATGTCATCAGCAGTCGCAAACATTTCCACGCAGAGCGTTCCAGATAGCTTGAGCTGTTCTGCAATTCGCACTGCCATAGCTTTAGCCTTGTCTGCTAGACTTTCTGAAATGCGAGCAGGCACGATGGTCTTAGACAAGATATTGTTGCGGTGGATATTTTCCTGAACTGGGAAAACCGTTACGTCCTTGCCATTTCCTGACACGATGACAGAAATTTCAAGGTCAAAGTTGACAAATTCTTCCAAAACGCAATCTGCTGAGTCAGCTAGCGCATAGGCTTCTGCCAAATCTGCTTCTGAGCGAATAACCTTTTGTCCATGCCCATCATAGCCACCAGTCGCAGTCTTGAGGACATAGTTTTTAGACAGGTCAATATCTGCCAAATCTTGGCTTGAGGTCACAACATTGTAAGGTGCCACAGTGACTTGAGCCTTGTTGGAGAGAAAGTCCTTTTCAAAAATGCGATTTTGGGAAATGCGGAGCAGGTCTGTCCCTTGAGGAAGCTGACCTTCTTTGATAACCGCATCCAAACCGTCAGCATCGACATTTTCAAACTCATAGGTAAGGACATCGCAACGCTCAGCCAACTGACGCAGAGCATCCACGTCATTATAAGGCGCAACAATGATTTCCGCTACGCGAGAGGCTGGGCAATCAGCCGCAGGATCCAGCGCGATAACCTTGTGACCCATGTAGATAGCAGAAATGGCCACCATTTGACCCAGCTGGCCGCCACCGATAATTCCGATTGTTTTAGATGAGCTCATTTGACGACTCCTCTGCGATTTTTCCCTGTTCTTCTGCGAAATCTGCCAATGCTGTCGCGATAGCCTGATCCTCTACTGACAGGAGACGGAGGGCGAAGAGAGCCGCATTGGTCGCACCCGCGTCCCCGATAGCCATGGTTGCGACTGGTACACCACCCGGCATCTGTACGATAGAGTAGAGTGAGTCCACGCCACTAAGGGCACGAGATTTGACTGGCACGCCGATGACTGGAAGAGTTGTTTTGGCAGCTACCATTCCTGGCAAATGGGCTGCGCCTCCAGCACCTGCGATGATGACCTTGATGCCACGGCTACGTGCTTCTTCAGCATGTCTGAACATAAGGTCTGGTGTGCGGTGGGCAGAAACAACCTTCTTTTCGTAGACTACACCGAAGCGATCTAGAACTTCTGCTGTTTTTTGCATGGTTGCCCAGTCGGATTTTGAGCCCATGATGATGGAAATAATTGGTTTAGTCATAATTTTTCCTTTTTTCTTCTTTTTTGATAATGGTCTTAGGTGGTGGGGACGGAAGCAAACCTTCGGTTTCATTCCTAAACTTTGAGCCTAGGGTCTCAAAGTTTCCCTAGACCAGAACAAATACTGTTCTGGTCTTTTCACCACGGCGACCATTATCTTACTTTGGCTCGCTTTCGCTCGCCATGACAAATTTAGTAACTGTTAATCTTTTATAGCCTTACTTCCGATATCGGTTCGGTAGAAGAGCCCTTCTGTGTTTTGTTTGTTAAGTTCGCTGTAGATAGTGTTTTGAGCTTCTTTGACGGTGTCTGCTGTGGTAACGAGCATATAGACACGTCCACCGTTTGATAGCAGTGCTCTGCTATTTTCCGCAAACTTAGCCCCTGCATAATAGGTGATAATATCACATTCTGTCTTGGCTGGTAACTTGACACCTTTTTCATAGTCTAGCGGATAACCGTTGGATGCGACAACCACACCCAGAGTCACACCCTTGTCCGTCCAGGTGATGTTTGGCTCCTTGCCATCAAGGATATCCGTAATATTTTGTGCAAAGTCAGATGTCAAACGAGGCAAGATAATCTGAGTTTCAGGATCTCCAAAGCGAGCGTTAAACTCTATGACTTTGGATCCATCAGCTGTCAAGATAAGACCCGCATAAAGGATACCCAGATAAGGGCGACCTTCTTTAATCATACCTTCTAGGACTGGCTTGACAATGGTGTCAACCGCTGTATCAACTACACTCTGTGGTAAGTGTGGAACTGGCGCATAGGCACCCATACCGCCCGTGTTAGGCCCCTTATCGCCATCGTAGGCACGTTTGTGGTCCTGAGCTGTTGGCATGATGTAGAACTTATCACCATTGACAAAAGCAAATAGTGAAAATTCCTCTCCTTCGAGAAATTCCTCGATAACCACACGCGCACCTGAGTCACCAAATTTATTGTCCAAAAGCATCTCGTGAGCTGCTTCGACCGCTTGCTCGACTGTCTCAGCAACAACGACACCTTTCCCAAGTGCCAAACCATCCGCCTTGACCACGATAGGTGCCCCATGCTTTTCGATATAGACCTTGGCTTCCTCGAAATCTGAGAATGTGCTATAGGCTGCTGTCGGAACGCCGTATTTGACCATGATTTCCTTGGCAAAATCCTTGGACCACTCCAGCTCAGCTGCCAATCTTGTCGGACCAAAGGCTTTGAGACCCGCTGCATGGAAATCATCCACGATACCAGCCGCAAGGGCGTCATCTGGCCCGATAAAGGACCAAGCAACATCGTTGGCTTTTGCAAACTCAACCAATTTAGAATGTTCGGAAATAGAGATATTTACCAACTCCAAACCATCAAGAGTCATCCCATCATTCCCAGGAGCAACAAAAACCTTTTCTACCTCTTTTGACTCAAGCAACTTCTTAGCAATCGCATGTTCACGACCACCCGAACCGACAACTAACAGCTTCATTCCTCAACCTCTTTTGCGAATTATTTACTAATATTATATCACAAACGTTCGTTTTAATCTTGTTTCACTCCGCATTTTTACGCAAAAAAGGAAAGAAACTGTTTTCTTCCCTTTAACGTTCTTAATGTCTAAAATGTCTCACTCCTGTGAAGACCATAGTCAAGCCATATTTATCCGCAGCTTCGATAGACTCTTGGTCACGGACCGATCCACCTGGCTGGATGATAGCCTTAATACCTGCTTTGGCGATTTCTTCCACATTATCCGCAAATGGGAAGAAGGCATCCGAAGCAAGCACAGCGCCGTCAAGACGGTCTTTAGCTTGGTCAATAGCGATGCGAACAGAGGCCACACGATTAGTTTGACCTGGGCCAACGCCAAGTGTCATGTGGTCATTGGTCACGATAATACCGTTTGATTTGACGTACTTGATAGCCTTCCAAGCGAACTCAAGAGCAGTCGCTTCTGTCTCAGTTGGCTGGCGTTTTGTCACCACTTGCCAGTCAGCTGGGCTTTCCTTTACCACGTCTTGATTTTGCACCAGAAGTCCACCTACTACACCTGTGTATTCTGCTTCCACTTCGCTAGCCTCTTGAGCATCAAATGGCAAGGCAAGGATACGCAAGTTTTTCTTTTTATTGGTCAAAATAGCTAGCGCCTCATCCGTATAGCTTGGTGCGATGATGATTTCGAGGAAGACACCATGCATCTTCTCAGCTGTCGCAGCATCCACCTCACGGTTGAGAACGACGATCCCACCAAAGATAGACACTGGGTCAGACTCATAAGCGTAGTCCCAAGCAGTCTCGATGTCATCAGCCTGACCAATACCGCACGGGTTCATGTGTTTGAGAGCCACAACGGTTGGACGGTCTTTGAAGTCACGGATAATACGAATGGCCGCATCCGCATCGCGGATATTGTTAAAAGATAATTCCTTCCCGTTAAGCTGTTTCGCTGATGCAATAGAGTAATCTGTCGGCAAGGCTTTTTGGTAGAAGTCCGCATCCTGCTGAGGATTTTCCCCGTAACGCATTGCTTGTTTAAGGTCATAAGTCAAGGTCAGTTTTTCAGGCTTGCTTTCGCCGACCTGAGCTGTAAAATACTCTGCTATCAAAGCATCATAAGCTGCTGTGTGACGAAATACTTTGGCTGCCAAACGTTGGCGAGTTTCATAAGAGGTTTCGCCGTTTGCTGCCAATTCGTCCAAAACCACAGCATAGTCAGCTGGATCTACCACAACTGTTACGCTAGCATGATTTTTAGCCGCTGAACGAAGCATAGATGGTCCACCGATATCGATATTCTCCACCGCATCAGCGTAAGTTACGTCTAGCTTGAGAATGGTTTCCTTAAATGGGTAAAGGTTGACAACAACAAGGTCGATGAGCTCAATCTGATTGTCCTTAGCTGCTTCCAAGTGACTATCCAAGTCACGACGAGCCAAAAGTCCACCATGGATATTTGGGTGTAGAGTCTTGACACGACCGTCCATCATCTCTGGAAAACCAGTCACATCATCAATAGCAATGGTGTCCACCCCAGCATTGTCAAGGGCAACCTTGGTCCCACCCGTCGAGATAATCTCCCAACCAAGTTTTTTAAGTTCTTGGGCAAATTCAACAATGCCCGCTTTATCTGAGACGCTGATTAAGGCGCGTTTAGTCATCTTTTTTCCTTTCATTTTCAAACTCTCTACCTACGCATTTTTCGATTCATAAAATATAGGGAGACGATTACCAAGACTCCCAAAATTACTGTCAGTAAAAATCTCCCCCAATAGGGAATCTCTGGGAAGAAAAAATTTACCAGTAAACGTAGAATGATTACCAAGGTAATCAAGGCAAGTGTTTCCAACCATTTTTTCATTTACTTGTCCAACAATTCTCTAATAACCTCTGGATACAACTTGTACTCTGCCTCATGAATGCGAGTTTCAAAGCTTTCAATGGAATCATCAGCTAGTCGCGGTACACGTACTTGTTTGATGACCTTTCCTGTATCCACACCTGAATCCACCCAATGAATGGTCACGCCGCTCTCAGCAACGCCAGCATTCCAAGCATCCTCAATCCCATGAGCTCCTGGAAACTCTGGCAGGTAGGCTGGATGAATGTTGATAATCCTGCCTTCATAAGCTGCCAGTAAAGTAGGCCCAACAATTTTCATGTAGCCTGCTAGGCAAACCCAGTCAATCTGGTGCTCTTCCAAGAGTTCGACAAGGGCCTCTTCGTAGTCTGCCTTGCTCTCAAACTCCTTGAGTTCAAAAGCATAGGACAGAACGCCGAGCTTGTCTGCACGTTCGAGCACATAGGCGTCACGATGGTCTGAAAAGACAAACTCTACTGGAAATTGTTCCGCTATCACCTGAAAATTTGAGCCATTACCAGAGGCAAAAACCGCTATTTTTTTCATTTGATGATGACACTTTCGTTTTCTTTCTTGACGATACGACCAATTTCATAGACTGGTTCATCCAACAATTCCTTGACACGACTTACATTTTCAGGGCTAACTGCTAGCATAAGTCCCATACCCATATTGAAGATTTCAAACATTTCTTCGTGTTTGATCTGACCGTATTTTTCAAGGGCTTTGAAAATTGGTAAAACTGGAACCTTGTCTTCCTCAATCTCAGCAGCCAAGTCAGCTGCAAACATACGAGGGACATTCTCAATAAAGCCACCACCAGTGATGTGGGCAATGCCGTTGACCAAGCCTTCCTTGATAAGTGGTAAAACAGCCTTGACATAGATACGAGTTGGCTCAAGAAGAACTTCCTTGAGTTGCTTGCCTTCTAATTCTGGCAAGATTTCCTCACCTGTGTAATCCGCAAAGACACGACGGACGAGAGAGTAACCATTGGAATGAATCCCACTTGAAGCCAGCCCTAGAAGAATATCTCCCTCTGCCACCTTTGAACCGTCAATGATTTGAGATTTTTCAGCCACACCGACCGCAAAACCAGCCAAATCATAGTCATCTTCGCCGTACATACCAGGCATTTCAGCTGTTTCCCCACCGATGAGGGCAGCGCCTGCCTGCACACAACCTTCTGCCACACCAGCAACCACTTGTTCTAGCTTAGCTGGTTCATTCTTCCCTGTCGCTACGTAGTCGAGAAAATAGAGGGGTTCCGCACCCGCAGCGATGATATCATTGACACACATGGCCACACAGTCCTGACCGATGGTATCGTGCTTGTCGTACTTGATAGCCAGCATGAGCTTGGTTCCGACACCATCAGTTCCTGAAATCAAGACAGGTTCTTTAACCCCAGTCTTTGAAAGGTCAAACATACCACCAAAGCCACCAAGAGCTCCCATGACACCTGCACGCTCCGTACGAGCCACGTGCTTTTTAATCCTTTCAACAACTTCATAACCCGCTTCAACATCCACACCAGATTGAGCGTACGCATTTTTATTTGCCATTTTATTTTTCCTTTTCTTTTTTTGGGAAAGACTGCGACGTATTTTTAGATAAACAATTATTTTATCTAAAAATACTAGTCAGGTCTCTAGCTTTGGTCCCATAGGAGAAAGCGTCTACTGACAAATGCTTTAGCTTTTAGTCAGTAGTGAGACGTGGAGCATAAGCATTCCTATTTGTCATTTTGTCTCCTCTTCCTTTCCTTTAATGGAGAATCTTTATCCGTCTATTTGTAAAAACTGGTCTTTTCTTCCAAACTTCTACGATAGTCTTCTTCATAGTCGTAGAGAGGCGTTGGGTAGTCACCGTCAAAGTAAGCGATACAGAGACCGCCATTTGGCGCATCTGTTTCAATTCCAATCGAATCAATCAATCCCTCAACAGAAAGATAGGTCAGACTGTCCGCACCAATGATTTGGCGAGTTTCTTCAACCGTATGATTGGCTGCAATTAGCTCCTGACGGGTCTGGATATCAATTCCATAGAAGCATGGATAAGCTAGCGCTGGACTGCCAATGGCAACGTGAACTTCAGTCGCACCCGCTTCTTTCAAGAGCTGAACGATCCGACGAGAGGTTGTTCCACGTACAATAGAGTCATCAATCATAACCACACGCTTGCCTTTTACAACGCCTGAAACAGCAGAGAGTTTCATCCGAACCCCTTGCTCCCGCAATTCTTGAGTCGGTTGGATAAAGGTACGTTGGGTGTATTGGTTCTTGATGAGGCCCATTTCATTTGGTAGCCCAGACTCTTCAGCAAATCCCATAGCCGCGCTAAGGGAAGAATTGGGCACACCGACCACGATATCCGCCTCATGCTTGAATTCACGCGCCAATTGGGCACCCATACGTTTACGTGCCGTATGGACATTGACACCATGAATGTTAGAATCAGGGCGAGCAAAATAGATATACTCCATAGAACAGATTGCTAACTGAGTATCATCTGTATAGCTATCATACTGGATGCCCTTGTCATCAATGATCACAATCTCACCTGGCTTCAAATCACGAATCCATTCAGCACCAATAACCTCAAAAGCACAGGTTTCAGAGGAAACAACCACCGCTCCGTTAGCCATTTTCCCGATAGAAAGCGGACGGAAACCATTGGGGTCAAGAGCCGCAATCAACTTGTCCTCAAACAGCAAGATATAGGCAAAACCACCTTTGACAAGGCTGAGCGCTTCCTTGATTTTTCCCATCAAGTTCGGATTGTGACTGCGACGAATGAGGTGGGCCAAGATTTCCGAGTCCGAAGTCGCACTGAAAATCGCTCCTCTTTGTTCCAATTCTTTCTTGAGAGAGGCAGCATTGGTCAGATTTCCATTATGAGCCAAGCCAAACTGCATATCATGAAAACGGAAGAGGAAGGGCTGGATGTTATCTACAGAAGCTTCGCCAGCAGTCGCATAACGCACATGCCCAATCGCACCAGTTCCTGTCAATTTATCCAAGTTAGCAGGATTTCTGAAGACTTCTGATAGAAGACCCATATCGCGATGCCGCTTTAGTTTCCCTTGGTCATTGGAGAGGATTCCTGCCCCCTCCTGACCACGGTGCTGAAGACTATGGAGACCAAAATAGGTCAATTTAGCAGCATCTGGATGTCCCCAGATACCGAAAACACCACATTCTTCATTAAGAGATTTTACTTCGTATGTCATTTTATATACCTAATTTTTATTTGTGTAGCACCAAGAGCTAAATCTACATGACTTTTACATTACTGATACTATCTATTAGAAAATCTGTAAGTCTTATTTTCCAGTAAAGTATTTAACCGCTGACGCGAACAGGTGCTGGTCTTTATTTCCTGGGATATTTTGGAAAAGACCTTCCTCATAACGTTCTGAGTGGCCCATCTTACCGATGATTTGACCATTCTTGCTGGTAATTCCTTCGATGGCATGGACAGAACCATTCGGATTGTACTTAGAGTCCATACTTGGTTTGCCGTCAAAGTCAACGTATTGGCTAAAGATTTGACCATTGTCACGGAGCTCCGCAAATTCCTCAGCCGTCACGACAAACTTCCCTTCACCGTGCGAAACAGGAATAGCGTGGATATCGCCCACTTCTACTCCAGCCAACCATGGCGAGTTGGTATTGGCAATCCGAGTTTCCACCATCTTGGCCACGTGCTGGTTGGCATCATTGTAGAAGAGGGTTGGACTAGTACTGCTGGCATCTTCGAAGTTCCCGTATGGAAGAAGACCTGATTTGACCAAGGCCTGGAATCCATTACAGATACCAATAATCAAGCCACCACGGGCGATAAAGCTATCAATAGCTGCACGCACTTTTTCATTGAGCAGGATATTGACAATAAACTTAGCTGAACCATCTGGCTCGTCCGCAGCTGAGAAACCACCTGCAAAGAAGAGAATGTTAGCCTTGCCGATGTTGTCAACCATAGTTTCAACTGAATTGACAATGGCTTCTTCATTCAAGGTCACAAATGGCACCAAGTTAACCTCTGCACCTTCTTTTTCGAAGGCCTTGGCTGAGTCATATTCTGAGTTAGTTCCTGGGAAGACTGGGATATAGACTACCGGTTTTTCAACTTTTTCTTTAGCTTGGATGACTGTGTTAGTAGCGACAGCTGGAACTTCTGCTAGTTCTTTAGCTTGTGCAAATTCTGTTGGGTAAACTTCTTCCAATTTCCCTTGGAAAGCACTGTCAAGTTTGTGTCCATCTAGCTTCACACCGTTGACAAGGAGTGTAAAGTTGGCACTTGTTTGTCCAATCTTCTCTACTCCAGCGATTTCTTCAGGAGATGTTAGGACAAATCCGCCTAATTGAGCTGTCAAAGCTGTTTCAAGTTCAGGCAAGATCACCTCTGCACCGATATGATTTCCAAAAGTAGCAAGTGCCAAACTTTCAATAACACCACCGTATTTAACAGCTGAAGCTGCTGTTACTTTGTGAGCCTTTTGAAGGGCTTCAAACTGAGCAAAGTTAGACTTAATCAAGTCAAAATCAATCTCTGCTGAGAGTGCTTGGCCTGGGATGTAGTAGATGTTTTCACCAGCATTCTTGAACTCTGGCGAAAGCACCTTACGGCTATCTGCTGTCGTCACCCCAAAGGCAACTAAGGTTGGTGGCACAGTCAATTCTTCAAATGTACCAGACATAGAGTCCTTACCACCAATAGATGGTAGACCGAGCTGAATCTGAGCTTCGATAGAACCTAGAAGCGCTGCTACTGGCTGACCAAAACGCTCAGCTTGTTTGTCCATGCGCTCGAAGTACTCTTGGTAAGAGAAACGAGCCTGAGACCAGTTTGCACCAGCAGCAACCAATCGAGCAGTTGCTTCGATCACCGCATAGGCAGCACCGTGGTATGGAGACCATTCAGCTACATATGGATTGAATCCTTGGGCCATGACTGACGCAGTATGGGTCACACCGTGTTGAACTGGTAATTTCTGCACAGATGCCTCAGTTGGTGTGAGTTGGTAACGACCACCAAGTGGGTGATTAACCGTGGAGCGTCCAACAGAGCAATCAAAGATAGTCTGTAATCCTTTTTGACTCGCATGATTCAAATCAGATAAAACCGCAAGTGTATCAACTTCAAGTGTGTTAGCAGATGTTTGACGTTCTTCTGGAAGCTTGACATCCTTGTCCACAACCTTAGCATCGACGACCACACGCACACCATTGGTGTCAAGGAAACGACGCTCCAAGTCCACGATTGTCTCTCCATTCCAGTGCATGACTAGATTTGGTTTTTCAGTTACTGTCGCAACCACGACAGCGTCAATATTTTCTTTATTACATTCTGTAACGAAGGCATCTACGTCTTCTGGACGAACCACGACCGCCATCCGTTCTTGAGATTCAGAGATGGCAATTTCAGTACCATTCAAGCCTTGGTATTTAAGAGGCACCTTGTTGAGGTCGATTTCAAGACCGTCCGCCAATTCACCGATAGCCACACAGACACCACCAGCACCAAAGTCATTGGACTTCTTAATGAGACGAGTGACATCTCCATTACGGAAAAGACGTTGAATCTTACGTTCTTCGATGGCATTCCCTTTTTGAACTTCAGCTCCAGCAGTTTCCACGGACTCAACCGTTTGAACCTTAGAAGAACCTGTCGCACCACCGACACCATCACGTCCAGTCTTACCTCCAAGAAGGATAATGACATCACCAGCTTCCGGTTTTTCACGGACAACATTGCCCTTAGGAGCCGCTCCGACAACAGCACCTAGCTCCATGCGTTTAGCTACAAAGCCTGGGTGGAAGTATTCACGAACGTAGGTTGTTGCAAGTCCAATCTGGTTACCGTATGAAGAATAACCATGAGCAGCTGTTTTAGAAATAACCTGTTGTGGCAATTTCCCAGCACGCGTTTCCGAAATCGGTGCTGTAATATCACCAGCACCCGAGATACGCATAGCTTGATAAACGTAGGAACGACCTGACAATGGATCACGAATGGCTCCACCGATACAGGTAGCAGCCCCACCAAATGGTTCAATCTCAGTTGGGTGGTTGTGAGTTTCATTTTTAAACATGAGGAGCCAAGGTTCCTTGACACCATCAACGTCCACTTCGATTTCTACTGAGCAGGCGTTTATTTCATCAGACACTTCCATGTCGTCCAAACGCCCATTAGCTCTCTCATAACGACCGAAAATAGTGGCCATATCCATCAAGGTTTGCGGTTTTTCAGAACGCCCCAACTCATCGCGCATAGCGATATATTTATCATAGGTTGACTGCAATTGTTTTTGGAATTTAGAAGCTGAAAAGTCGATGTTTTTCAACTCTGTCTCAAAAGTCGTGTGACGGCAGTGGTCAGACCAGTAAGTGTCCAAAACTTTGAGCTCTGTTTCCGTCGGCACGCGCCCGATTGACTTGAAGTAGTCTTGGATAAAGAGCAAATCATCCACTTCCATAGCCATCCCTTGCTCGGCCTTGTAGCGGGCAAAGTCTTCTGCTGTATAGCTTTCAAAGAAAGTCAATTTAGGAATGGTCTTGTCTGACTCTGAAAATTCCTGCTTGGCAATTCCTGTCGTGATGTCCTTGAAACGAGAATCAACTGGGTTGAGCAAGTAGTTCTTGACCGCTTCCAACTCAGTCGCATCAATATCCTTATTCACCAAGTAAAGTTGGGCTGTATTGACTGTCACATCACTCGAACTTCCCAGCAAAAGCAAGGCTTCTTGCGAAGAGGCCGCACGCTGGTCAAACTGACCCGGCAAGCTTTCGATGGCAAAGAAAGCATAGTTAGCAAGATCCGCTTGCACAGCCGCTTCATCCAAGACATGGTCTGTCACCTGCTCAGAGAAGATGTGTTTCTCTGCAGGTGCAAACAAGTCCTCTGCCAAGTCAAACACATCATAAACTTGTACGATGCGAATACTTTTCAAGCTTGAAAGTCCCAAGTTATGCTGGAGTTCTCTAACTAAACTCTCTGACTTGACCTGAAAATCAGCCTTTTTTTCAACAAAAATACGTTTATCCATCAATTCTTATTCCTTTATTTCAGCTCTTGCAATGTTCTCAAATGACCTTGAGGTTGTTATTTCAATTCCTGCAATTTCTCCCAAACAATCTCGTAAACGTCTGTTAGTTCTCCCAATCCCCTACGGAGTGAAAAGGTCTGGGGGACCTTTTCAGCCTGAGTCCTTTTAGTTGAGAGACGAAGGTTTTCCATTGCAAACAGATTATTTCAAACCTTGCAGCTTCTCCCAGACAACTTCGTAAACGTCTGTTAGCTCTCCTAATCCCCTACGGAAAACATCCTTATCCATGTGGTTGCCATCCGCATCCCACAAACGGCAGTTATCTGGTGAAAATTCATCTGCTAAGATAATCTTGCCATCCTTGTCAAAACCGAACTCTAGCTTAAAGTCAATCAACTTGAGGCCAATCTCAGCAAACCAGACTTTCAAAAGTTCATTGATACGACGGGTTTCTTCCTTCAAGTAGGCAATCTGCTGGTCATCCGCAATCTGTAGGAATTTTACATGCTCGTCATTGATAAATGGATCATCCAAATCATCATTTTTATAGTAAAATTCGACAATTGGAGTCTCAAATGCGATACCTTCGTCTACGCCAAAACGTTTTGAAAAGGAACCAGCCGTGTAGTTGCGAAGCACGACTTCCAAGGGAATAATTTCAACCTTTTTATTGAGTTGTTCCGTGTCTGAAAGTTTCTCCACAAAGTGAGTCGCCACACCAGCCGCATTTAATTTCTCAAAAATAAAAGATGAAATCTGATTATTCAACACTCCCTTACCTGCAATCTGCTCCTTCTTAACACCATTGAAAGCAGTCGCCTGGTCCTTGTAAGTTGAAATAATAAGATTTTCATCCTCAGTTGTATAGATATCTTTAGCTTTTCCCGAATAGATCAATTGTTTTGACATTTTAAAGTTCGCCTTTCGTATTACTTGAGCACATTCTACCATAAAAAACCTAAAATTACAAGAATTTAACCGAATAAATAACGTAGTAACTTCAAAAATCATAAAGAAAAAACTGTAAGAAAAAGATTTCTCACAGTTTAAAAATTATTTAACTCTAAAAACACGAACATTACTCTTTGTTTAAAAATTGATCCAAATAATAACGTAGATAACTTTTCCTGCCCGTAATCATCTGCAGGCGACCTTCCACCCCATATCGAAGTTTTTCAGCCTGCTCCGAAGTTAGATTAGTCTCCGCCTCGATTTTAAAGAAATTCCCTTTTTCAGTCTTAGTAGCTGTCGCATCAATACTTGTAATAGTAGAATCTAGGAAAAGTTGATTCTTGGCATCATGAGTAGTCGTATAGCGAACAGAATCACCGACCTTGACTCTTGCTACATCCTTTGAACTTAGATAAGCTGTTAGTTTGGCTTTGCCTTCTTTTTCCAAGAACGGATAGAGTTGGGCTAGTAGGGCACCTTCTGCAACCATGGTAGAATCACTGGTCTCAGGATTAAGATGAAGCACCCCATCCTCACTCGCCGTAATTTTCCCCTTGTCTAAAAGATTTCCCTGTACCTTCTTACCTGACTCTGCCTCCAAGATTTTCTGGTCTAGAAGGGTCAATTCCTGACCAACCTTTGCCAAGTGTTGAGATTTGAGAGACTCCAATTGACTGCTTAAGCCTGACGCGTAGGCTTGCTGGGTACCTGAACCCGCATACTGGACACGGTAAGTAGCAAGACTAGATTCTAACTGAGAAAGCTGTGCTTCTACCTGCGCAACTGCCTGGGATTTAGCTTGGTGATTTTCCTCAATCTGAGACTTGTAGGACTGGTAGAGAGAGTAAGCTAGATTCTGATTGGCCAAGGAAGCGCCTGTTTCAATAGCTGACTTAGCTGTCTGGTAATCGCGAATTTTAGCCTCTGTTTGGCTGATGAGGTTACCGATTTCGGCTTGGGTTTGGCTAGCTGCTGCATTCTGGGACGCGATGCTCTCATTTTGTTGCGATGTACTAGCCCTAAGACTGCCTGCTTGACTGATGTAGTCGCGAAAGGTGGCTTGGTAGCCAAACTTATCCTCCTCTGGAAAGTAATCCGTCCCTTCTTGCAGGCTCTTTTGCAAATACTCCAATTGCTTTTTTTGATCCTTGAGCATGTCCAACTGACTGGCATAGGCCTCCGCTTGGACACCCTCTGCCCCTTCCTGATATTGAACCAACAGTTCTCCCTGCTTAACCAGCTTATTTTCTTCCAAATGATTGACAAGAATACGATTGTTGCTGGTTGACTGGATATTTGCAAGGATTCGACTAGGCTCAACAGTAGCTCTAGTAGACAAACTTATCTCCTTCTCTGCAAATGTTGCAAAGCCAAGCAAAAACACGAGCAGAAGGGACATGGGGACAATCACCCGACTGGAAAAATTATGGTAACGACGATTATAAAACTCCGCACTTTCTAAAAATTCTGGTTTCATCCTCTCCTCTTTCTAGCTATTCACCAAATGGGCGTAAAAGCCACCCTGCGCAAGTAAATCAGTATGATTTCCTTCTTCAACAATCTTGCCCTGATCCAAGACAACCACCTTCTCTGTCCGCTCAGCAATGGTCAAGCGGTGAGCAATGAAAATCAAAGTCTTGTCTAAAGCCATGAGATTATCGACAATTCGCTTCTCTGTCAAGATATCCAAACTGCTGGTCGCCTCATCCAAAATCAAGACCGGTGCATCCGTCAAGAGAGCACGCGCCAGAGCGATTCTCTGACGTTGACCACCTGAGATTCCTGCCCCGTCCGAAGTCAATTCTGTCTGGTAATTCAGTGGCATGCGCTCAATATCCTCCCGAATCTCTGCCAATTCGACCGCCCGTAAGATATCCTCCTGAGTCGTTCCCTCCTTGGCTCCCAAAAGAAGATTGTCCAAAATCGTTCCGTTAAAGACATAGGGCTGTTGAGGCAGATAGTTGATATACTGGCGCAAGGCCTTTTTATCAATCTGATTGAGATTGACGCCACCCAGACTAATCTCTCCCTGACTTGGGTCGTAAAAATTAACCATCATCTTGGCCAAGGTCGTCTTACCTGACCCCGAAATCCCCACAAAAGTCACCTTAGAACCCTGCGGAATAGTCAAATTGATATCTGATAAGACATCTCGACCATAGCCATACTTGTAGGAAACCTGCTTGAAGGTCATATCTCCCTTCATCAAGCTCAGATCCTCAACTGTTTTCTTCTCCTCAAACTCAGAAGCTACCAGATAAACCTCATTTAGACGGTTATTGGCAACCTGCGCTGTCTGAAGCTTGGTTTGCAGGTTGATGATATTTTCCAAAGGATTTGTAAAGTAAACCAGCAAGGTATTATAGGTAATCAACTGCCCCAAACTCATCTTGCCATCCATGACCAGAACAGCCCCCATCCAGAGAATACCGACATTGAGCAAGAGATGGGCAACTTTTTTCAGAGCCTTTTGCTGACTCTCTGCCCGACTATAGGTAAAGGATTTCTTCAGATAAGCTACAAATTCCTTATCAATCTTTTGGTAACGCTGACTTTCACTGGTCAAAGACTTGATAGTCTCAATACCGTTGATGTCCTCAATGATAGAAGAAGACAGCACCGCATTGGCTTCCATGGTGTCCCGATTCATCTTTTCAAACGGCTTCATAAAAGCAAATATAATCACTGTGTAGATAGGAAGTGCCAATAAAGTCATGAAAAAGAGATTGGTATTTTGTGAAAATAAAACAAGAGAAATAATGACAACCGTTGATACATCTAGGAAAATCGAAAGAATGGTCGAAGCCAGCGCATCGATGATACTATTAGCATCCGTGAAACGAGACACGATTTCCCCTGTCCGACGTGTCGCAAAAAAGGACATAGGCAGGTGAAAAACATGCTTGATATAGGACAAAATCACATCAATCGACAAGCGTTGCCCCAAAACAAGTAAGAGATATTCCTGAGCATAAGACAAGATCTGCTGGAGAATATAAACGATGACCAGCCCAATAGAAATAATCCCCAACGTCGAACGCATCTGATCTGGTACATAGGTATCAATGATAGACTGCAAATAATAAGAACCCACAATGTTAATCAAGGTTACCAAGAGTGTTGCCAAAACGATATTGGCAATCAAGCCACGCTGCTTCACCAATATAGGGATAAAAGAGAGCAGGCCATTTTTTTGATCCTTATGAGGCTTGTAGTCTGGACTAGGTGCCATAAAAAGCGTCACTCCTGTCCATTCTTCCGCAAAACGCTCACGTGGCAGTTTGGTCAATTTCACCCCAGGATCTGGATCGGCAATATGAATGTTGTCCCTGTCCTGCCCAGTCACCACATAGTAGTGGAGCAATTTCCCTTCCTTAAGCACATGAGCAACAAAAGGAAAGGTCAAATCTGGCAAGTCAAAGAGCGTCATATCCGCCTTAATGGCCCGCGTCTCAAAGCCAATCTCCTCTGCCACCTTGACCAAGCCCAAAGCCGTTGTCCCATCCATGGTTGTCTTGGCCAATTCTCGTAAGTGAGCCAAAGAATAGTAACTACCATAGTAGCCAAAAATCATGGCTAATGAAGCTACACCGCAATCCATCTGATCTACCTGCGGACGATAGTGACGTTTCCCAAATTTCATATTCATCTCCTTTTCCTAAACTCATCTGATAACAACTATCTTACCCCAATTCCCAAACAAAAACTGGACTTCCTCCCCAAATGCGCCTATCTCCCTCCCAAATGCACTTTTGGGATAAAAAAATAGGCAGAACAAACGTCCTACCTAAAATATAAATTTATTTCTTTTTCTTCCTAATTTTTTTGTCAATCATATATAAAACGATAATCGAAAATAGCGGTGGTACAATATAACTCTTTTCAGTCATTGTCAGCTGAAATCCCAGAGTTGCAAGTATCTTAAAGATGAAAATATTCATTAAAAATAGAAAAACAAATACTAAAAAATATTTTAAAATCTTATTCATTTCTTTTCTTCAACTTTCCTAATTTCTATACCTATTTTATCAAATTTTATCAAATTTTATCAAAAAATACATGTAAAACTCCAAATAAACACCTCATACTCAATGAAAATCAAAGAGCAAACTAGGAAGCTAACCGCAGGTTGCTCAAAGCACTGCTTTGAGGTTGTAGATAAGACTGACGAAGTCAGCTCAAAACACTGTTTTGAGGTTGTGGATAGAACTGACGAAGTCAGTAACCATACCTATACCAAGGCGACGCTGACGTGGTTTTAAGAGATTTTCGAAGAGTATGATTTTTCTAATTTCATTATATCCCCTCCTCAGATTTCTCCTGTCCCTAGAAAGACTAAATCTGTTCCTAAACGGTCGCTTGAACCAAAGAAAAAATTCCAAAGCAAGTGCCTTGGAACTCCTATATATACTCAACAATCATTTTTGTCATATCAAGAGTCATTGGTTGATAATATACATCAGGGTGCTTATTATGGCTCTATACGATTTGTAGTGAGTAAATCCTATCTGTATATTATGAAGCCTATTTTTGTGTAGACAAAAGTCCCATATGACCTATCATGAAAAGCGACAAAACAACGCATTAGAAAGATTCATATGGAACCATTACATTTTATCACACAACTACTCGATATTAAAGACCCTAATATCCAATTTGTGGATGTTGTTAATAAGGATACCCACAAGGAAATCATCGCTAAACTGGATTATGAGGCTCCATCTTGCCCTGATTGCAGAAGCCAAATGAAGAAATATGATTTTCAAAAACCGTCTAAGGTCCCTTACCTCGAAACGACTGGTATGCCTACTAGAATTCTTCTTAAAAAGCGTTGATTCAAGTGCTATCAGCTCTTGCTTTTCCACTTTCAGAATAAAGAGTCTGACAAATTTTTCGGACTCATTGAGGACAATCTAAAGAAGGTTCATCTTTTCTTTCAGACTATCTTTAAAACCTCTCTTAAGGACAAAGAGAAAATCCTTAATTCCCTTCAGTTACACTATTCCAACGCCAAACTGGAAGTGACCAATAATCTCATCAAACTTATCAAACGAAATACATTTGGTTTCAGGAACTTTGAAAACTTCAAAAAACGGATTTTTATCGCTCTGAACATCAAAAAAGAAAGGACGAAATTTGTCCTTTCTAGATCTTAGCTTTTCTTCAACCCACTACAGTTGACAAAGAGCCGAGTTTTTCACCCTGCAGAAATCAGACTCATTCACTTAGTATTCAGGGCTTTAAAGGTTCTCCCTCAGTTCGTCGAGCACTTGACGCCAAGCTTGAACAATCCTTTCTCTCAAATAGTTCCTTGCGAGATCATAAGAAGTCTGGTGCATAGACTTCAAGTCATTTTCTAAGATAAAAACGAGCTTCTCTGCCATGTCAGCAACCAATTCTTCTTCATTTCTATCCACACCATATGGAACTAGATAGCCATTTTTTCCATCCTGAATGAAGGTTGGATTACCATAACGAGCATCAAAACCAAGTAAGACCAACCCCGAACCAATGGCTTCCATCAGGGTTAAACCAAAGGTTTCCCACTGGGAAGTCGTGACATAAACTTGATACTGAGGATAGAGAGACTCTAAATCTGCATACCCTTGAAGCAAGATATAATCATCCGCATGAAGATCTTGGATAAGCTGTCGCAAAGTAGGTTCCTCTTCTCCTTTACCAAAGATATGAAATTGCAAAGCGGGTACCCTTTGATGGGCCAAAGCAACCGCCCTAATGGCTAAATCAATTCGTTTACGAGGATCCAGACGAGAGGCTGTCATCAAGCTCAGAGGTTGGCGAGGGGACGATGGTTGCTGTAACTGATCCAAATGTCCAACAGGAATTACATAAATAGGAAGTACATCTATACCTTGCTTTTTAAAGGTTTCTAATAAGACCTCTTTTTGAAGTTCTGTTGCTGTTAGCAGGAAGTCAAAGCGTTGCATATATTTAAATACATAATAGTACTCATAATTAAGAGAACCATTCAAAAATTCATGCTCCGAGTGAAAGACAAAACCTAAGCGAGCAGAAGTCTTTTGCTCAAGAATAGGACGGGAAAAGTCCATTAAGGATGCTCGATCAAGAAAGAGAATATCCTCCTTCCCTAAATCAAGTCGATCAAGAAAACGTTCCAACACTTGAGTTTGGGTCAATAAGATTTCCCTTCCCATTTGATAAAACCAGTCTTTTCCCTGCTTGATTTCCTGAAAAGCTACTCTGCCATTTTGATGGTGATAGGTTCGTCGAACGATGACCCCATCTACAAAGTACTCTGTAACTATTTTTTTAGCTCCATACCACTCCCGTTTTACCATAGATCCTCTCACTAGATAATCAACATAGCGAACACAGCCTTGATGATAAGGATCTAAAGTAAAAACCAGTGATTGTTCATTAGAAATCTGGTAATGGGCCTCAGTCTCCGTCTTTTTCACCAAATCTAGTCGCGTTAGCTGAAAGTCCGTTTGTAGAGCCTCGACTGTGACAGAAGGAACACTGATTTCTTGATCTGTAAAGCTGAGATAGGCGTATAAGAGTTCTTCATCCTTGTGGCCAAGTGAGAGATAATAGGCTAACTTCTGAGGACTAGGCCAGGTCGTAAAGACAAATCGTGCTGGCTCCTGCAACTGACGAAGCATAATTGCCCGAGAAGCCTGAGCCACATCTACCCCATTTGGTTCATATCCCACCAAGAGATTAAAGGTATAAATGGTCATTTGGCTTCCTCCCCTCGACAATTGAAGAATGCAAGCAGGTCTTCTTTCTTAGCCAATTGCAAGACGACTCTTTGTTCCTCAATCCGATTAGTAAACTCTTCTGGTGATTGCAACACATCTTTGATCTTTTCTAGTAATAAATCGCTGGATGCGAGGACAGTTGGTAATTTTTTGTAAACCTCATAATGAACAGTCGTGTTTAATCCAAGAATTAACTGCCCACTTTCAATTGCTCTCATAGAGGCTGCTGAAACTTCCCTACCATGGTTCACATCCAAATATAGCGAGCAGCTTGCCAATAACTCCTGAAAACGCTCCTCTGAGCAATTCGGATGGAGATGAAGATTAGGAATAGAGCTTAAATTGGTTAATTTAGGTCCCATGTTGGTTAGGGCTGCAACATGAAAGTCCACTCCGGGAAGACTTTCTACCAAGTAGGCCAAGCTTTCCACTTCTTCTGATGCTGTCATGATCAAAGCCTTAGTTTGAAAGGTAATTGTCCCAGAATCAACCAATCCAGCCACATATTGAAGGTCCGCTTTTCGATCTTCAGGAGCATAGTAATTCAAGATGAGTATCTGCTTGACTTGTTTTTGAAGGTCACTTAAATTCTCTTGATGAGGACTGCAAAAAATCAAGTCTTCCTTTCCAAGTTCTTGTAGGAGGGGAACTACCTTCGAATCCAAACATATAAGGGGTTCCTGACCAGAAAGGACCTTTTCGAATAGAGATCGTCTCAACTCCTCCTCATTGGCATAAAGCTGATCTAGACCAGACTTTTTCTGATAGAGGAAATACCCCTTTTTGACAAAATGATGCAAGACCTCTTCCTGATTTCGATTATAGTAAATTTCCAGGTAGGTTTGTCCGTCTTCTTCCAACAGTCGTTTACGGCTTCTCCAACCATAACGATTGTAATCTTCAATAGTCAGAACAGTATCCCCCTCACCCAGCCACTCAACATACTCTACGGTTCGTGATTGGATATCTTTTCGTAAGATTATATTTCCTCTTCGTTTCTGACCATCAAAAATATAGGTCGTAATCCCCATAGTCCATGGCTCCCAATAATCAGGAACAGGTAAGTCATTAAAAAAGAGGGGCTGCCCCTCCCTAGAGCTGGGATCTGCATAGGTCAAGAGGGAAGCCAAACTATCTTCACCTAGCCCCAAATCTGTTTCCAAATTGGTAAACAGGATCTGATAAGACTGCCCCAAGATAGCCAGTAGCTTTCTGACTTTTTTCAACTCTCTATTATTTTCTAGTGCAATAACTAGCATAAGAATCCTTTCTAAAAAGGAGCCCACTAACTAAGAATCTAGGGCTCCAACAAACCTAAGTTTATACGGGCACATTTATAGGTTTCTGTTTCTTGTAGCTGGGCTTCTTCAAGCTTTTCAATCGCTCGCTTCAACCTTGTCTTGTAGATATAGCTATGCAAAGTCAGATCATATCCCATCATTCCTAAAAGATCCAGCTTTTCATTTTTTGCTTCCATTTCATCCAGGACGCGCTTCTCATTCCAGACCTGGGATAAGGTGTCCTCTCTTCCGACCCGATACCATTAGATACACTTCTCTGTATGAATAACACGCTCAACCTTAAGCAAGAGCTTGTACATTAGGAAGTTATCCTCTACATTTTTCCCAAGTGGAATAAGGCATCTTCCCAAGATAAAGCATAATAGAACCACCAAATCTCTCTAAAATGATTGAAACGATTGGCTGTCCAGGGTTTATTGTGAGATGTATAATGAATAACTGCTGGAAGACCTGGAAACTCATCATACAAGGCCAAGTCCCCATACTGATGCTGATGCTGATCCTTATCCGATCCCACTTGAAGGTTATAGGTCAAAGGCAGGCGAAGCCAAGCATCCTTGAAGTAGTGATTCAAAATTCCTTGATCTCCATAAACATGCTGGTGATGCTCCTTGGTCAACTCAAAGAGAGCTTGCGTCGTTTGGTGATCACGCCACCAGGCTAAGTCCAATTGGAACTCTCTAGCTTTTTTTGTGACTGAGAACTTTTTATCCCAGAGTCTCGATCCTAGCTTTTCTTCAACCCACTACAGTTGACAAAAGGCCTCTTTATTTTCCTTGAATAATCTTAACCACATCTCCTACACTTTGGAGTTGGTCAATTTCCTCATCGCTGATTTCGATACTAAATTCATCTTCCAGTGTCAAGATAAACTCCATCAAGTCAACTGAGTCAGCATCCAAATCGTCTTTCAGACTCAAGGATTCTGTCACGACAAAGTCTTCTCCCTGTCGCTCTTGGATAATGGTCACAATACGGTCAAAAATTTCTTTTTCTGTCATCTCTTTTATTCTCCTGAAAATTCACGCGCAGTCTGGGCAACTACGTCTGTTTCTAGCATGGTACGAATCTGGCGAATCGTACTATAAACAGCCTTGGCATCGCTTGAGCCATGAGTCTTGACAACCGGTGCCTTGACACCAAACAAGACCGCTCCACCAACATCTGAGTAGTTGAGCTGTTTTTTCAAACCTCTGAGGCTATCCTTGAGAAGGAGGGCGCCTAGTTTTGCTCGAAGACCACCACCTGTAATAGCTGTCTTGAGCAATCCCATGATTCCCATGGCTGTCCCTTCAATGGATTTGAGCACAGCGTTTCCCGTGAAACCATCTGCCACGACAACATCCGCAACGCCATTCATCAAATCACGCGCTTCCACGTTTCCGATAAAGTTCAAACTTTCATCAGCTGCTAGTAATTCGTAAGTTTCCTTTCGAAGCGGGTCGCCCTTACTAATCTCTGTTCCGTTGTTGAGCAAGCCAACGCGTGGTTGCACAATGCCACGAACATTTTTAGCATAGAAGGAACCTAGAACCGCATATTGATGGAGGTGCTGGGCTGTATTTTCTGCATTAGCACCGAGGTCTAGCATGTCAAAACCTTTTCCATCTACAGTTGGCAAGGTAGACATAAGCCCTGGTCGATCGATATTCTTGATGCGGCCTACGATGAAAAATCCTGCGGCCAACAAAGCACCTGTATTCCCAGCTGAAAGGACAGCGTCTGCTTCGCCCTCTTTGACAGCCTTGGCTGCCAAGACCATACTGGCATTTTTCTTCTTCCGAATAGCTCTCGTAGGTTCATCGTCTGAATCAATCTTTTCATCCGTATGGATAATGCTGACGCGCTCTGTCGCTGTCAGATATTGCTTGATTTTAGCTTCATCTCCGTAGAGTTGAACTTCGATATCTGAAAAGTCAGCTAGGGCTTGATTGACACCCTCAACGATGGCCTGAGGTGCGTAATCTCCCCCCATGGCATCTACTGCAATTTTTTTCATTTCTTTTCCTCTTTTAGTAATTGTCCCCAGTCTGCTAGGGAATCAATAAATTTCTTTGATTTTAGGTGAATCCCCACGTACTCTTCGTAGAGCTGATCCATAAATTGTCGTAGCTCTTGCTTGATTTCAGGCTTGAGCGAAATGGTCTCCAAGGTCTCAAAATCAATGGCTTGAAATTGATTGAGCAGATAAGGGATGTTGGGATTAAGATGGCAACGTCTCTCATCCTCATGATAATGCTCTGGGCAAAGACAAGCTCCATATTTGAAAGAAAAGTCAAAAGCCTGACCGATCCGATGGCAAAAGACACACTCATTAAAATTGAGGCCGATCCCAAATCGAGTCAAGATTTGGATTTCAAAAATATTGGTCAAAACCTGATAATCCAAGCCCGCTTCCATCAACTCCAAAGTCTTTTGCAAAAAAGCAAACAAGGGAGCATCCTGCTGATTGTCCTGCAAACTAGCATCTGCAAGAGCTGCCACATAGGTCGCATAAGACATGACAAAGAGGTCGCTATTAATCTTGGGAAAAGTCATCACCTCGTGATAGTCCTCGATATAGCTGAGCCCGTCATCATTGATTCGCAGGAGAAATCGAGCCAACACCAAGGGCTGAATAACAGGCGCCAGTTTGGACTGACCAGCGTGCTTGACAAAAAACATGCGTTTACCAGCCTGCTCTGTAAAAATCTTGACGAGCTTGTCATCCTCACGAAAATTGCGATTGTAGAGCACCAAGCCTTGACTCGTGATAGACTGAATCATGCTTCTCTCATGTACTCCTCAAGTCGTTTCATGGCTTCTTTGATCGTCTCCATGCTAGCTGCATAAGACAGGCGAACATAGCCTTCCCCATAACGCCCAAAGGCGGCACCAGGGATAAAGGCAACGGCCTTCTTCTGTGCAAAATCCTTCAGAAAAGCAAAGGAGTCTTGATTGTAGCCCGCTGGAATCTTAGCAAAGATATAGAAGGCACCGTCTGGTTTGATAATTTCAAAACCAAGAGCAGTCATTTTCTCGATAATATAATCACGACGCTGGATGTATTCCTTCTTCATAGGCTCCGCATCGTTTTTACCAGCCGTCAAGGCTTCTACTGCAGCATGTTGGGCCATGGTATTTGCGGCAGTGACCAAGTACTGGTGACTCTTGATCAACTGGGCTGTGAAGACAGCAGGAGCGAAAATCAGCCCCAAACGCCAACCTGTCATAGCATGCGATTTAGACAAACCATTGATAATTATAGCCTGATCTCTCAACATAGTTCCCAGAGACACATGGGCTTCCCCTGTATAGGTCAATTCTGAGTAAACCTCATCACAGACAACGAAAATTTCATACTTGCGTAAAACAGCTGCTAAGGCCTCCAACTGCTCTCGACTATAGGTAATCCCTGTCGGATTAGCTGGATAGTTGAGAATAACCGCCTTGAGCTTATCACCCTGCTCCAAAATAGCCTTTTCCAACATCTCAGGAGTCAAGACAAACCCATTTTCAGTCGTGTCAATCTCGACAATCTCTGCCCCAACTAGATTGACAATTGGCTCATAACCTGGATAGGCAGGAGCTGGCAAGAGCACCTTGTCTCCCTCTTCTAAAATAGCCGTCAAAGTAGCAGATAAGGCCTCTGTCGCCCCAATTGTAACCAAGATTTCATTTTCAGGAGCATAGTCCAGTTGGTACTTTTCCTTAACAAAGTTACTGGCTGCCTGACGTAAAGTCAGCAAACCACTCATCCCTGTATAGTAGGATTGGTTCTGGTCAATCGCTCGCTTGGCCGCCTCCTTGACATGATCAGGCGTTGTAAAATCAGGTTCCCCCAAGGTCAAACGCAAGACCCCAGGAATCTCCGAAATAGCCTGATCAAACTGACGAATCAACGAAACTTGAATCTTATCTAACTGTTTATTAAAGCGCTTAGTTAAGTCCATAGATACCTCCCACTTTCAAAACGTATCTCTATTATACTACAAAAGCCCCCCGACCGCAAAAATACATTATAGAATAGCTTTCCACTTTCTATTTTACTTTTCCTGTTTACAGGTCTATAATGGTAACAGATTCTATTTGGAGGTTTTTATGTCATTTCTATCAAAAAATGGAGCAGGCATCTTGGCCTGCCTTCTCATTTCCATCGTATCTTGGTACTTAGGAGGATTCTTCCCTGTGATTGGCGCGCCTGTTTTTGCGATTTTTATGGGAATGCTCCTACACCACTTTCTCTCGCCTTATAAACAACTGGATGCGGGATTGACCTTTAGTTCTAAAAAATTGCTCCAGTATGCCGTTATCTTGCTTGGTTTTGGTCTCAATATCTCGCAAGTCTTCGCAGTCGGACAATCTTCACTCCCTGTCATCCTGTCCACCATTTCAATAGCCTTGATTGTTGCCTACCTCTTCCAGCGATTCTTTGCACTGGACACAAAACTGGCTACCTTGATTGGAGTGGGTTCTTCTATCTGTGGGGGCTCTGCCATTGCAGCGACAGCGCCCGTTATCCATGCCAAGGAAAAGGAAGTAGCCCAAGCCATCTCCGTTATCTTTTTCTTCAATGTCTTGGCTGCGCTCATCTTTCCAACCCTCGGTACTTGGCTTCACTTGTCTAATGAAGGATTTGCCCTCTTTGCAGGAACTGCGGTCAATGACACTTCCTCTGTAACCGCCACAGCTAGCGCCTGGGACAGTCTCTACCGGACCAATACCCTCGAATCCGCAACCATTGTCAAACTTACGCGTACTCTGGCTATTATCCCCATCACTCTCTTTCTCTCCTACTGGCAAAGTCGCGAGCAAAAAAATAAGCAAGGCCTTCAACTGAAAAAAGTCTTCCCACTTTTTATCCTTTACTTTATCCTTGCATCTCTCCTAACCACCCTACTGACCTCTCTCGGTGTGTCCAGTAGTTTCTTTACCCCTCTCAAACAACTTTCCAAATTCCTCATTATCATGGCCATGAGTGCTATCGGGCTCAAAACCAATCTGATAGCTATGGTCAAATCCAGCGGAAAATCAATTGTTCTTGGAGCCATCTGTTGGATTGCCATCATCCTTACTAGTCTTGGTATGCAGACCCTTATCGGCATTTTCTAACACAAAAGGTAGCCCACCAGCTACCTTTTTCTTATGCTTCCTCAATCAAGCGTGTATGTTCTCTCTTAATACAACGATTCATCACGATATCATCACATCCACCAGCACGCAAGATTTCTTCCGCCTCTAGATTTTCAAGTTCTAGCTGTGCCCAAAAAATCTTGGCATCAGCCTTGAGAAAATCACGCGCCACATCCGGCAAAAACTCACTGCGCCGGTAAACATTAACAATATCTACAGGAAAAGGAATCTCTGCTAGGCTAGCATAAGCCTTTTCACCCAAGATTTCACCACCTTCTACCTTGGGATTGACTGGGATGATTTTATAACCCCGAGCCTGCATTTCCTTGGTCACTCGATTGCTAGTTGTTTCTTCACGGTCTGATAACCCCACTACAGCAAGGGTTTTACTCGTTGCGAGATACTGACGAATCACACCATCACTTGGATTGATAAATTCTTGACTCATAGAAATCCTCCTTTTTCATCAGTATAGCATATTTTGAAAAGGCTTGCAGATTTTGGCTACAAAAAAGCTCCTAGCAGTTCACTTCTGCTAGGAGTATGTTTTATTCTAAGTGAAAACTTAAATCTTTTTCTCAATACTAAAAAGTGGAGAAAGTGGGCGTTTTTCATGGATACGCACAATAGCATCTCCTAGGAGATGAGCGATTGAAATCTGCTCAATCTTATCAATCAAGCGCTCTTCTGGCAGGTAGATCGTATCCAAAACAACCAATTTCTTGATAGCTGATTTTTGGATATTGTCCATAGCAGGACCAGAAAGAACTGGGTGCGTACAGCTTGCATAGACTTCAACAGCACCAGCTTCCGCAAGAGCATCTGCCGCGTGACAAATCGTTCCAGCTGTATCAATCATATCATCAATCAAAATACAAGTCTTGCCTTCGACCTTACCGATGATGTTCATGACTTCACTAGTATTCATCTTATCAACGCTACGACGTTTATCAATAATAGCAATAGATGTTTTCAAAAATTCTGCCAACTTACGGGCACGAGTCACCCCTCCATGGTCTGGGCTGACAACCACATAGTCAGAACCAACCATACCACGACGCTCAAAATAATCCGCAATCAGAGGAGCCCCCATCAAATGATCCACAGGAATATCAAAGAATCCTTGAATCTGCGCAGCATGCAAGTCGATGGTCAATAAACGATCCACTCCAGCTACTTCAAGCATATTTGCGACAAGTTTTGAAGTGATTGGCTCACGCGCTCTCGCCTTTCTATCCTGACGTGCATACCCATAGTAAGGCATGACAACATTGACAGATTCTGCACTCGCACGCTTCAAAGCATCTACCATAATCAAAATTTCAAGCAGATTGTCATTTACAGGCGAACTAGTTGATTGTAGGATAAAGACGTGTTTTCCACGGATTGATTCTTCGATGTTGACCTGAATCTCTCCATCTGAAAATTGGCGAACACTTGATTTTCCCAACTCTATCCCAATCTCCTGCGCCACACGTTTTGCCAATTCTTGATTAGAAGAAAGGGCAAACAGCTTTAAATCAGAAAAAGACATGATTTCCTCCGGTATATATGTATCGCTTGTGCTTTTCACAAGATTTTTCCATTTACCATTGTAGCGCTTTTTGCACTATTTTTCAATCAAAAATAAAAGAAGGGTACCATATTTGTACCCTTGCATCATTCTTTTGAAAAATATTCTAGTTCATCAACTCATTGTGCTTCTCAACAAAGTGATACGCCTGATAAAAACCATAGAGAGTAATAGCCGTAACCACTGGAATCGCTAAAGGCAACTCTGTCTCCAACTCCACAAAAGGAGAGTTAAACAAGAAGTGAGTTCCCAAGGCTAAACCTAGGAAAATAAGCCCCTGTTTCTTTCCAACTTTCTGCCCTTTATAGGCTCTGTAAAGCAAGTAAACACCCACTACAGCTAGACCTGAAAAAGTCCAGTGAGAGGCAATTCCTGAGATGATACGCTCCAAAATCCTTGAAATAGTAAAATCAAAGCCCTCTGGCAAATCCGTACGAATATAGCCAATATCCTCAATCATTTGGAATCCCAAACCAGAAGCAATCCCTAGTAAAAACAAAGATTTTAATTTTCGCACAGGAATCAAAGCTAAAACAAAAACAAGTGGCAATAATTTAAGCGGTTCTTCTACCAAAGGAGCCACAATAGCACTTTCAAAGGCATTTAAAAATGCACTATCTGGGAAAAGAATACCCAGTAAATCATGGATATAGGTATTAGCAAAGCTAGACAGCCAACCTGAAAGGAACATCCCACCCAATAAAGACAAAATCAAGGCCTTCTTTGGTAATTCCCATTTTTTCCCAATACAGAAAAGGAAATAAAGAGCCGGAATCATGTAAAAGAGAGCTAGAAAGATAGAAACTCCCATTAGTCCATATTCCGCACCTGACATCGAACCATCCGTATAGTAGATAGTCTCATACTGCAAACCAATACATAGCAATAAGATAAAAATAAATAAAATACTGTTTTTCTTCATACACTTTCTTTCTAAATGAAGTATTTATAATTCTACGACTGTCATACTTCCTGTATCCACATCGTAAATGGCACCAGAGATTATCACATCATCTGGTATTAAGGGAGACTCGATAAGGAGTTGCATATCCTCGCGTACACTCTCCTCTATATCTTGGAAAGGCAAAAAGTCCTGATCTGACACATCAACACCTAGTTCCTCTTTTAAATACTCCTGAAAAGAGCCATTTTCAAAAGTCTGAGCACCACAGTCTGTATGGTGCAACACCACAATCTCTCTTGTCCCCATTTGTTGCTGGGAAATAACTAGCGAACGAATCATGTCCTCAGTCACTCGACCTCCTGCATTCCGCAAGATATGAGCATCCCCAAGTGCCAAACCTAGGGCTTGCGCAACGTGCAGACGAGAGTCCATACAGGTCACAATAGCCACTCTTGTTTTGGGTTTAAGTGGCAGATTTAACTGCCCATGTAGGGCAACATAAGCCTGATTGGCTTGCATAAACTGTTCAAAATACGACACGATTCCCTCCTCGAAAATTTGATAGTCAAATATTTCTCCTATCTTATCATTTTTAAAAGGATTTGTCACGGATTATGCAAAGACCTTTTTCAAAACCTCCTGAATCGTTGTCACGCCAATGACCTGAATTTCCTTTGGTGGAGTGATTCCTGTCAAGGAATTCTTAGGTACATAAATCTTAGTAAATCCCAGTTTAGCAGCTTCATTGATGCGTTGTTCGATACGATTCACACGCCGAATCTCTCCTGTCAAGCCCAGTTCTCCCACAAAACATTCCTGAGGATTAGTTGGCTTGTCTTTATAACTCGAAGCAATGGCAACTGCAACGGCCAAGTCAATGGCAGGTTCATCCAATTTGACACCGCCAGCAGATTTGAGATAGGCATCCTGATTTTGCAAGAGAAGACCTGCCCGTTTTTCCAAAACAGCCATAATCAAGCTAGCACGATTGAAATCAAGTCCTGTCGTCGTACGCTTGGCATTTCCAAACATGGTCGGTGTTACCAAGGCCTGAACCTCCGCCAAAATAGGACGCGTCCCTTCCATGGTCACAACGATTGATGAACCAGTTGCTCCATCCAAACGCTCTTCTAGGAAAACTTGACTCGGATTGAGTACCTCAACCAATCCGCCCGACTGCATCTCAAAAATCCCAATCTCATTAGTGGAGCCAAAACGGTTTTTGACCGCTCTCAAGATACGAAAGGTATGGTGGCGCTCTCCTTCAAAATAAAGCACCGTATCCACCATATGCTCTAGCATACGCGGACCAGCCAAGGTTCCTTCCTTGGTCACATGCCCTACGATAAAGATGGCAATGTTATTGGTCTTGGCCAGCTGCATAAGTTCAGCCGTCACCTCACGCACCTGAGAAACAGACCCCTGCACCCCTGAAATCTCAGGAGACATAATAGTTTGGATAGAGTCAATAATGAGGAAGTCTGGTTGGATGCGCTCCACCTCAGTTCGAACACTCTGCATATTGGTCTCTGCATAAAGATAAAACTCGCTATCAATATCACCCAAGCGCTCTGCTCGTAGCTTAATCTGCTGGGCAGACTCCTCCCCACTGACGTAGAGAACAGTCCCAACTTGAGACAGCTGAGTTGAGACTTGTAGGAGAAGGGTTGATTTCCCAATCCCAGGATCCCCACCTATGAGGACGAGACTTCCTGGTACCACTCCGCCTCCAAGTACACGGTTGAATTCCTCCATCTCTGTCTTGGTTCGATTGACGTTGATTGAAGTCACCTCAGCCAGTTTCATGGGCTTAGTTTTCTCACCTGTCAAGGATACACGTGCATTCTTGACCTCGGCAACCTCAACCTCTTCTACAAAAGAAGACCAAGACCCACAGTTAGGACAACGTCCCAGATATTTAGGGGAATTATAGCCACAATTTTGACATACAAATGTCGCTTTTTTCTTTGCGATAATAAACCTCTTTCTATATCTCTATCTCACACTCAATTACTTGGCAAAAATCAATCTTCTCATTTGGCACAAACTGGCGCATGAGCATGTTGTGAGTTACCACTATCACGGTCTGGTAATCTCGATACTTAGCCATACATTCTAGAAAACGAGACTTCATCTTCACAGCTGTCTCATATTGAATAGGACTATTAGGAAGTAACTCCCCATTATTTTCTAGAAATATAGCACGAGCTTTTTCAAAATTATCTGTGCCACTTTCATAGACCTGCCACTCATGCAATAATAGTTCCACTCTCAAAGGAAGTCCAGTAACACAAGCCACATAAGAAGCCGTTTCTAAAGCTCTTGTGACTGCAGAAGATACGATTATTTCAGCTGAAGGGAGTAAAGGATTGGTGCTTAATTTCTGGACTTGCTGCCGTCCCTTATCAGACAAGGGTGCCAAATCTATCCCAAATCCCGTATAAGAACGCTCCTCTAACTCACGATAATCTGGCTCCCCGTGACGCACAAAGATAATCTTCATCCTAGTGCCCTGTCGATCCAAATCCACCAGTTCGAACGCCATCAGCCATATCTCCATCTGCAATTAAGAAAGGAGCAAAGACAGCCTGGACAACACGTTCTCCAACTTCAAGAACAACCTCTTGGTCTGTGATATTCTTCATCTGAGCAAAAATATGCCCTTCATTCCCAGGATTGCCATAATAATCCCCATCAATGACCCCAACTGAATTAATTAAAACCAAGCCCTTCTTACGAGGGTTTGAAGAACGATCATAAAGGTAAAGAACCTCAGTCGGTTGCATATAAGCCTTAACCCCTGTCGGAACCAAGACAATCTCTCCTGGCGCAATAACCGTACGTACAGCAACCTTTAAATCGTAACCAGCCGCATGCGCTGTCTCACGCTTGGGCAATAAATTTTTATCTGTAAAAGTCGAAACCAATTCAAAACCACGAATTTTCATCATCTTCTCTTTTCTATTATCATTTATTCTAGATTATTCTATCTTATTTATTCGGAAAAAGCACGAAAAAAAGAGCACACAATTCAAATCGCTTAGGGCTGCTGGATTCCTCCCCTGACCCGCTTCACGCAGAACTGTTGCTCCACTATTTATTATATCACATTCCTATTCATTTTAAAAGCAAAATTATTTTTTCCGTCTATTTCTAAAAAAGTCCTGCATAATAGCTGCGCATTCATCTTCCAAAATTCCCGTTTCAACTTCCACACGATGATTGAGACGCTCATCTGTTAAGATATCGTACAAACTCCCAGCAGCGCCAAATTTCTGGTTTTTAGCCCCATAGACCACGTTTGGAATACGGGCGAGGCCAATCGCCCCACTACACATGACACACGGCTCAATGGTCACAAAAAGCGTGCAATCAAGCAAGCGCCAGCTCTCCTCACTCAGATTCGCATTCTCTATGGCCATAATTTCCGCATGCATAACCGCTCGCTGCAGTTCCTCACGCGCATTATGGCCACGGCCAATGATTTCTCCGTCCTTGACAATCACACAACCAATTGGAATTTCATCGTGTTCAAGAGCAATCTCAGCTTCTCTCAAAGCTTCCCTCATAAAGACTTCTTTTTCTTCAACTGTATAATTCATCAATTTCCCTTTTACTACTTATCGATTTTATTATTATATCATGAATCCCAAGACAAAAAAAGCCACCGAATGCGGTGACTTTATAGGGAGATTATTATGAAAAAGAAAAGTTTAGGATATTTGTTACAACAAGTTAGGAGGTCTTCTTGTAACTGTCTATAGTATACCCGACCTATCTTAAACAAATCTTAAAAATCTCTTAGGACCAAACACTTTCTAAAATATTTGTTTGTTCACGACCAGGACCTACTGAGAAAGTAGAAATACGAACGCCAACCAATTCACTCACACGACGAACATAGTTACGCGCATTCTCAGGAAGATCTTCCAAATTACGAACTCCAGTAATATCTTCTGACCAACCTGGCAACTCTTCATAGATAGGCTTGCAACGTTTCAATTGCTCAAGACTAGCTGGATAGTAGTCAATACGTTGACCATCAAGATCATAGGCCACACAGATTTTCACTGTATCTAAACCACTCAAAACATCGATAGAGTTCAATGAAAGATTAGTAATACCAGAAACACGACGACTATGACGCATCACAACTGAGTCAAACCAACCCACACGACGTGGACGACCAGTTGTTGTACCATATTCATGACCAACTTCACGGATACGTTCTCCCACTTCATCAAACAATTCAGTTGGGAAAGGACCGTCTCCTACTCGACTCGTATAGGCTTTACATACACCTACAACCTTGTCAATCTTACTTGGACCAACACCAGAACCAATCGTAACACCACCAGCCACAGGGTTTGATGACGTAACAAATGGATACGTACCTTGGTCGATATCTAGCATAACACCTTGTGCACCTTCAAAAAGCACACGTTTACCGTTATCAAGCGCATCATTCAAAATAACAGATGTATCTGTCACATATTTCTTGATTTGTTGACCATATTCGTAATATTCTTCAAAAATATCATCGAAAGAAATCGCTTTACTGTCATACAATTTTTCAAAAAGACGATTCTTTTCAGCAAGGTTACGTTCTAAGCGCTCACGGAAAATATCTTTATCTAAAAGATCGGCGATACGAATCCCAACACGAGCAGCCTTGTCCATATAAGCTGGACCAATTCCCTTAATTGTAGTACCAATCTTATTGTCGCCCTTAGCTTCTTCTTGCAAGCGATCCAACTCGATATGATAAGGCAAAATAACATGCGCACGATCAGAAATACGCAAGTTATCAGTTGTCACACCCTCCTCATGAAGATAGCTCAACTCTTTTACAAGAGATTTAGGATTTACAACCATTCCGTTACCAATAACAGAAATTTTTTCAGGGAAGAAAATCCCAGATGGAATCAAGTGCAATTTAAACTTCTTACCATCAATCACAATCGTGTGACCTGCATTATCACCACCTTGGTAACGTGCAATCACTTCTGCATTCGCTGAAAGGAAGTCTGTAATCTTCCCTTTACCTTCATCACCCCATTGGGTACCTACAACAACAACTGAAGTCATAATCTTGTCTGAGCCCTCAGGCTCTTCCTTTCTCACATACATGGCAGGACTCTCACCCGCAATTATATCTTACAATTTATTATAAGAAAAAATCGCCTTTTTATCAAGAAGAAACAATAGAAAGATTTGCTATTTCCAACTATTAAAAAATATTTTAGAAAAATTAACAGCTATTTATCATAATTGTTCCGTAAAAGAGTAAATTAGTTCGGGAATTCACTCGTACTGCCTCAACAAGAAATAAAACCTCGATTCATTATCATCTTTTCAAGATACAAACGATAAGCAACACGATAATGGTAAACGATAAAATCCCTACGACACCCAATGCCATATCGAACTAAATAATAAATCAAAAATTTAAAATGAAAATGTTCCCATTCCCAACTATCACCAAAGAAAGTAGCATACTCTTCTTCGATACTGTTATAGAAATCTGTCATCTGATCATAAATACTTTGTAGCATAAATATATACTCCTTTTCTTTTTATGACCTTATTCTAACAAAAAATTATAAACAGATATTATCAATTCCTGAATTGCTCAAATACCAACCTCAACAAGATAAAAAATGAGAAAGATAGACATAATAGAAACAAATATCTTATATCAAAAACAAACTATTAAATCTCTAAAAATAAAAAATTTCTATAAATGATTTATAAAATTATCCTGATAATTAGGCTCTATAATATTTGTAGTGGCTAAATCCCCTATAGATATTATGGAGCCTATTTTGTTGTAGAAAAAAGTTCCATAGAAAAAATCATATGGAATCATTACTTTTTATCACAAAAATACTTGATATCCAAGACTCAAACATCAAAATTCTAGATATCATCAATATGGATACACACAAGGAAATTATCGCTAGAATGGACTACAACTCCCCATCTTGTCCTTGTTGTGGAAGTCAAATGAAAAAATATGACTTTCAAAAACCTTCTAAAATTCCTTACCTCGAAACGACTGATATGTTTGATATGTTTAGCAGAATCCTCCTTAGAAAGCGTCGATTCAAGTGCTATCATTGTTCTAAAATGATGGTAGCCGAGACCTCTCTCGTCAAGAAAAATATCACTTATCATTAGGTGCGAGACAGATTATTAATTACAAAACAAAAAGAGGTCGAAACCTCCTTTAATTAACTACTCCGCCAGTAGGACTCGAACCTACGACATCATGATTAACAGTCATGCGCTACTACCAACTGAGCTATGGCGGATTAGAGCTAAGCGACTTCCATATCTCACAGGGGGCAACCCCCAACTACTTCCGGCGTTCTAGGGCTTAACTTCTGTGTTCGGCATGGGTACAGGTGTATCTCCTAGGCTATCGTCACTTAACTCTGAG
>NZ_JAJNSC010000026.1:0-44565 GCF_027497975.1 Streptococcus sp. SM5
TTGGAGCCTCAGTTGTTGGAGCTTCAGTTGTTGGAGCTTCAGTTGTTGGAGCTTCAGTTGTTGGAGCTTCAGTTGTTGGAGCTTCAGTTGTTGGAGCTTCAGTTGTTGGAGCCTCAGTTGTTGGAGCCTCAGTTGTTGGAGCCTCAGTTGTTGGAGCTTCAGTTGTTGGAGCTTCAGTTGTTGGAGCTTCAGTTGTTGGAGCTACAGTTGTTGTTGTAGTTGTTGTAGTTGTTGTTGTAGTTGTTGTTGTAGTTGTTGTTGTAGTTGTTGTTGTTTCACCTTCACCTTCACCAGACGCAGTGTAGATAAGGGTTTTAGCAGGATAGCTACGTTCGTTAGGGAAGTTTTCAGCTTTCCACTTGATGACGTTGTTAACTACATCACCTTTTTTCTTAGCTTCAGTCAACTCAGTAGTGTACTCCAAGTACATTGGCCAGTTCCAGTTGTCACCAAAGTTAATCGTGAAACCAGTGATTTGACCTGCAGCGTTCGTAGTATACTCAGCTTTCTTAGTGAAGTTGTCAGTTGGGTCAAGTTTTGTAAGTTGTTCTTCGCTTTCGATAGCTTTAGGTTGAGTTGCGTAACGTACAGCACGAAGGCTTCCTTTTACCAATACTTGTCCGTCAGCAAGCTCATCTGTGATAACCATCTTGTTCAATTTATCTTGAGCAGCGTTCAAGATAACTTTCCACTTGATACGTTTTGGATTTTGTGGGTCTTGGTATCCATACTTGTATTCGTATTGACCGATCGCAGTAGAATCTGGCTCGTAAGTCAAGTTGTATGTTTGCTCACCATACTTGAATGTCTTTTTACCAGACTCAGTAACATTACCAGCATTTACAACGATGTCGTATTTCAATGACATTCTCTTGTTTTGTGGGTTTTTAGAGAAATAGTCAGTGAATGTTACTGTTGTTTTACCAGTAGCTGGGTCAGCAACTGCATTACCAACGATTTCAGATCCGTTTTTGATTGGGAATTCTGACTTAACAGGCCAGCTCAATTCCTTTGGTAAGTCAAGAACAAGTGTATCACCTGCATTGATTGCTTGAGAATCTGGGAAAGTAATGCTGTTTGTAGCTTCCATGGCTTGACCTCTGCCTACTTTTGTATCAGCAGTAATGTCTTTACCATCGAGGGTAATTTTAGTGTTGTTTGTATAGTTTGTAACTTCAGCACCAAAGACTGTCGTCAATGTTGTCAATGAAAGAACAAAGATACTTACAAACGCCAAGATGCGCGTTACGCTCTTTTGTGAAATCTTCATCACATAAACTCCTTTAATTTAATCAGACATATCATAGCATTTTTTAAATCCTTTTACAAGCCTTTTAAAGGTTTTTTAAAAGATTTTTGTTTTTTTTGCTAGAAATATTCTTTTTTTCTATCGATTTATACGAATTTTGTATTTAACGGTCGTCTTTTTTCTCTCGAATTCCGACCAAGGTTAAGAACATCATCAAGATTCCAAGCAGGCTAATCCACCAGTTTGACTGGTCTCCAGTCTCTGGCAAGAGTTGATCTTGGACAACTGGCGCTTCACCTGTTTGTGATTCTTGAGCTGAAACTGCTACTGGCTTCATTTCCTCCTCCTGTTTAGGAGTTGGAACTGCTGGGATAACCTTATCGGCTGGTGCCATTGGTTTTGATTCAGGTTTCAACTCTGGCTTCTCAACCAGTGGTTGAAACTCAGGGATGTGAGCCTGTGGTTTTTCAACCAGTGTTCCGATTTCAATAACCTCTGTTTGTGGTTCTTCTAAGACTTCTGAGCCAAGCAATTCTTTCTTGATCACAACTCCATCCTGAAGAGTCAAACGATAGATATATTGACGTTTTCCTGGTTTACCTTTTTGTAGAAGAACTTGTGTACCTTTAGCAAGCTTAGGATTTTCAACTATTTGTTTCTCAAAGTCAATTTCTTCTACTTGGATGTTTTCTTCTATTGCAATAGAAGAAACTTGCTTAGTTCCGATCTCAGTGATCTCTGCTTGTGGTTTTTCTAGGATTTCTGAGCGAATCAATTCTTTCTTGATTACAACTCCATCCTGAATCGTCAAGCGATACACATCTTGTCGTCTACCTGCCTTGCCTTCTTGTAAAACATTCACAGTTCCTTTTGCTAGCTCTGCATTTTCAACTGTTTGTTTTTCAAAGGCTACTTCTTCTACTTGGATGAGCTCTTCTGTTGTAATCGTAGGAACTCGTTTTGTTCCAACTAAGATTACACGAGTCACTGCTTTTCTAATAATCTTAGTATCTACCAATGTAGACGAACGCTCTTCATCATTGAAGTAGTATTTCTCAAAGGTCTTGTGAATCAGTCCATCTTGACCCTCTTGGAAGACTCTCGTTTCACCTTCTGGTAAGCTATCATCATTGCGGTATTCTGTTTGATGAGTAATGACCTCATCTTCAGTAACCAAGACTGTGCGCTCAACACCAGTACCCACTACAAGAACTTGATTGACAGGTTGAGTCGTAATCACAGTTCTTAGATACTCACGTTGAGTTTCTTTGCCATTGACGTAGGTTACTTTATAGTAGTCTGTTTGAGTTCCTTCTTGACCTTCTACTTCGACCAGACGATAGCTAGTAGGCTTAGACTTGTCCTCGCGAATGATAGTGTTGTAAGGAATTACACTTGTTGTGCTGATTTCCCTAGTTTCAGTCACTTGAGAACCGATATGGATGATTTGTTCGAGGGCTGGAGTCAACTCCTTAACGCTAATCAAATCAGTCTTGACCAAAATTCCATCTTTATAAGTTAGTTGATAAACTTTTTCTACTTGGCCAGGACGACCTTCTTGAACAAGCTTACGTTCACCCTTCGGCAAGTTTTCATCAATGACAGTAACAGTTCTAAAGTTAGTCTCTTCGATTCGTGTATCCTGTTTCACTTTAATATTTGGCACATGTTTTGTTCCGACTAAAATGATGGTTGGGACTGCTTCTCTGACAACTTTACTTTCAATTACTTTTGAAGAGCGCTCTTCATCGTTGAAGTATTGTTTCTCGATAGTCTTATGGATCAGTCCATCTTTACCTTCTTGGATGATCTTCGTTTCACCTTCAGGTAGAGTATCGTCGTTACGGAACTCCGTTGGACTTGTGATTCTCTCTTCTTGAATTTCGAAGATTGTGCGTTCGATACCAGAACCTTCAACTAGGACTTTATTGACAGGTTGAGCTGTAATGACAGTTCTGAGGTGTTCACGCTTAGTTTCCTTGCCATTGACGTAAGTTACTTGGTAGTAGTCTGTTTGAGTTCCTTCTTGGCCCTCTACTTCAACAAAGCTGTATCCAACTGGCTTGGTCTTATCCTTACGGATAATAACATTGTAAGGAATTGGACTTGTTGAGTTGATTTCTTTGGTCTCAGTAACTTGAGTACCGATATGGATGATTTCATCTTGGACTTTTTGAACTTCCTTGCTACTGATCAAGTCTGTCTTAATCAAGACTCCGTCTTTGTAGGTTAGTTGGTAAACTTTTTCAATCAGTCCATTTCGTCCTACTTGAACTACCCTAGTTTCACCTTTTGGTAGATCTGGATTTTCAATCTTTTGAGTCTTATAAGCAATCTTCTCAGTTTGAGTATCCTGTTCTACCTTGATAGTTGGTACATGTTTTGTTCCTACTAAGATGATCGTTGGAGTTGCTTCTTTAATCAATTTGCTGTCTACTAATTTTGTAGAACGCAATTCGTCATTGAAGTATCGTTTTTCGATCGTCTTACGAAGGAGCCCTTCTTCTCCAACTTGAGAAATCTTAGTTTCACCTTCTGGAAGAGTGTCATCATTTCGATACTCAGTTGTGCTTGTAATCTTATCTTCTTGAATTTCAAAGAGGGTACGTTCTACTCCGGCACCTTCGACAATCACCTTGTCAACAGCTTCTTTAACGACTGTTGTCTTGAGATGCTCGCGTTTTGTTTCAGTACCATTGATGTAGGTTACTTTATAGAGGTCTGACTTCTCACCGTCTCGACCTTCTACCTCAGTCACTCTATAACCGATTGGCTTAGTCGTGTCTTTACGAACCTTAACGGTAAATGGAATTGGACTTGTCTCGCTTGCTTCTCTAATTTCTTTAATACGAGTTCCAACTTGGATGATTTCATCCACAGGTTCTGTAGTAATATTAGATTCTACAAATGTACGAGATGTCTCTTCTCCATTCACTTTCGTTACAGAGTAACGATTTGTTTTTTCCCCCTTCTTACCTACCTGGATAACCTTAGTTGTTCCTGCAGGAAGTTGATCCGAAAACTCTTTGAGAGTATTGTAATCGATGAACTCTGTCTCATCTACAAGCTCAGTGGTTTCAACAATAGGTGTCGCATTACCGACACGAACGACACGATTGACAGCATCTGTAATCTTATGTTCAGAAACGATGGTACGACCGATTTCTTTACCATTTCGATAGCTTACCAAGAAAGTACGGATAATTTGTCCTGGACTTCCTTCTTCATCGACAACACTTTCTCCTGCTGGAAGTGTATTGTCTGAGACATAAATCGTCTTGAATGGAACGTCAACTTGTTCATCCAATGTACGTTCTGTCATCTTAGAAGTACCGATTACTGTGATTTCGTCTACAGCTTTTGGATCCTCAACTTTTGAGATTTCTTTACGAGTAACTTCTACATCGTCCTCATAGGTAACCTCATAGGTTGTTGTGATGGTACCTGGTGAGCCGACCTGAGTAATCTTGCTGTAGCCTTCTGGTTGGGTTTCATCTTTTTCAATAACCTTGTTGAAGTCTTTTTCTTCGACAACAACTACGGATCTAACCGATACAACCACACCGAGACCTTTAACAACAATCTTGTCTTTCTTCTCTTTAAGGATATTTTCATTGACCAAGCTACGGTCAACAAGTTCATCATTGAGGTAGGTAAGTTTATATTGACTTTCAATACGACCTTTCTCACCGTCTTGACGGACTTCTTCGTAACCTTTTGGTTTCGTATAGTCATATTCAACCACAGTTTCAAAGTCTACATCTTTGATTTCAGTAGTGTATTCTACTTTTTCTACTGCACTACCAACTGTGATAATGCGTTTGACTGGTTGATCAATCACTGTTTCAGACGTCAAAGTCTTACCAGCTTCCTTACCATTCAGTTTTCTGATTTGGTAAGTCTTTTCAACAGAACCATTCTTACCAGCTTGATTTTCAAATTGATAAGTCTTTGGTTTTGTTGGATCAGTTCTGATCTCTGTTTCATATTCAACAGTTTCTTTCTCAGTAACAGTCTCAAATGTTTCTGTCGCTGTACCAATCAAAACGATTTCTCTCGTAGGCTCTTGAATTACTTCCTCAGATTCAATCTGACGACCTACAATTGTATCACCAACTTTGGTAATCTTATAAACATTAACTTTCTTACCAGGTACACCTTTTTGTACAGTTTCTTTAAATCCGATAGGAAGTTCATCTGTCTCACGAGTTTCGATGATGTACTCTGTCGTTGTTGTTGTACGAAGTGTTTCAACCGTTTTATCACCAACGATATCTACTGGAGCTAGCGGCTTACCATCTAGAGTGTTACGTCCAAGGAAGACATTATTACTCTTAGCATTCAAATTCACCCATTCACCATTGTATAGTCTAAAGAAACCATTTTTATTTGGTGTGTCTGCGATGAATTTGTTATCTGTAGCTGTTACTTTAACACTGTCGTTGAGACGGTTGATACCAAAGAAAGCTTGCATCAAGTCTTTAATAACTGCTCCGTCTGTTTTACGAGTGACATCGTAACGTTGCCATGGCTCATTGTCTTTATACTTGAAGGTATTGCTATTGACATCAATAGAAGCTGCGTTTGTGCTTTCAATAGCGACCGCATTTTTCCATCTTGATTTGATTTTCGATACAGTCAACTCATTGTTGTCAATGTTGATGCTTCCTCTAGTCTTGGTAAATGGCACTTTTGTAACCTTGTTTACACGTTTACCAGTTGTACGGTCAATAACACTTGCTACATAAGTTGTATCATCATTAATGTAAATCGGTAACTGCTTGATGTCATCTACTTCAATCTTATTTCTTGAAATAGTAATATCACCTGAACCACCACCTTCAACACCTCTAGATGCTTGAGCAGTATTGTTGTTAACAGAAATGATATAGTCTGTCGAATCACCAGTGATAGTGTTCCCTTCGATATTTAGGCTATAATCATTTGAACTTTCGTTATTTCTAAAGAGGATACCAAAGGTTCCTAGTTGTCCATCTTCAAATGGTTTTGTCAAACCTTCAATAGTGTTATTTGAAATGACATAACGACCTTTTTCGAGAGGTTTAGTCCACTTGTGGTTTTTCTCGTTTGTCAGGATAGAAATGGCTGTATAACCACGGTAACGAGCTGGATCATCATCATCATTTTCCAACTTAGAGTTTGGATCTTGTGTTACCTTGTTGTTACGAATAATGACATCCGTCATCGGATTGGCACGGTTATAAACCTCGATACCATTCAAACGGTCTCCGAGTGAGACGTTGTTTTCGATGAGGATCTTATTCCCGTCGTGAATATCCAAGCCTTTACGGTAGTTGTAGTTTGTATAGTTTCCAGTATAGGTAATGCCATCATTGTATGAGCCTGCCATTGAGGCTGCACCATATCCAGTACCACCGTCCAACACATGACCGTTGTATGACAAGATATTATTGTCTACCACAAAATTACGTTGGTAACCGAACATAACACCAGCAACACGGTTGTTATGAAGGAAAGAGTTAGTTACCTTGTTACCGTCCATGATAGGAACATCTGGATCTCCGATAGACTTGACTTCATTTGAAACCTTCTCAGAGATACTGCTGTAACGGATTGGCCTACCGCTAGCATCATACTCTTGAGCTGTTGCCTTGCTTGAACTAAAGAAGACACCGGCTCTGTTGAATTTCATTGCACGAACATCATTGATCGTAACATTTGAGGAATCATTTACATAGATACCGTTTGAGCGTCCAAAGTAAGATTTACCTTTACGGTAAAACTCATTATCCTTAGTGTAGTCTGATGAATCATAGGCATGCTCAACAGTTAAGCGGCCTACAGTAAAGTTATTCTGATTTTGAATGAGGACCGCAGACTCGTAACGGTTGTCCGTCAAGTTGGTTTCAGGATCGTGCTCTCCATCTTGCTTTTTGTTAAACACGATTTTTGTATTGTTACGACTTGGACCACTACCAATCAAACCTTTTACATTGGCATAGTTCTCATCGATAACCAATGTTTTCTTCAAGAGGACATTCCCTGAAACCATTACGGCAGCTCCACCCTCAACCTCATTGGCTGCTTTCAGAGCTTTTTGAAGAGAATCACTCGCTTCAACCTTACCAGTCGTATCTAATCCATAATCTGTAGCTTTTACATACTTACCGTATGTTGCATCTTCATAAACTTTTGTATTGCTAGCTGCAGCTCTTCTTCGGCGAACTTTAGGAGTCGTAGATTCTTCTTGAGGTTTCTCTTGAGAAGCATCGGATGATTTCTTATCCCCTTCAGCAACTGATGTTTCTTCTTTGGTTTTCTTCTCAGCTTCTGATTGCTCTTTTTCCCCTTTATCTGACTTTTCTTTATCAGCTTGTTCTACTTTGGGTTGCTCTTCAGCTGGTTTTTCTTCAGCTGTATCCTTCTCAGCAGGAGCCTTGTCTGCTTCCTTTTCTGACACTTCCGTTGTAGTAGTAGAGTCTTCCGGCGTTAAAACTGCAGATTTACCCTCATCATTTGCCACATCTTTCGAATCGTTGGCAGTAGTTTCACCGCTTTCGTTCAATTTTTTCTTTTTTAAAGGAGCTGTTTCTATTTCATCCTGATTTTGAACAACTGTGTTATTTGAAAAATCAGTTGTATCAGCTTTAACATGCACTTGACCTAATTGGAATGTCGTTAAAATCCCAATTGTCAACAGTGAATATTTTGTTGATTTTCTAATGTTCATTTTCTTTTTCTCCAAACTCTCATTTAGCCATCATCTCTTTATAAGATTTGAATTATGCATAAATATCCTTAGACTCCCTGTTTTAGGGCGCAAAATATTTATTCTATACTATTCAATAATACAGTGATAGAGGGCGAAAGTCAATAAATTTTAACCGAAATTTTTATTTATCCAACTAATACTTTTCGTTTATGATTTTTTTCTAAAATTTGTGTCTTTTTGGTGCTTTTTATTCAAAAAAGCTAGGAATTTTTCCTAGCTTTTTTTGGTTCTTTTACACTAATTTTTCAAATACTTCTGAGAAATTTTTACTAATAGCTTCAAGCGAAACTTCTAGTTCTTCTCGAGTTTGATTGTTCTTAACCTTGATTTGTCCACTTTCGACTTCGCTCTCTCCCAGAGTGATAAGAGTCTTAGCTCCAAAAACATCGGCTGACTTGAACTGGGCTTTGAGCTTGCGATTGAGGTAATCACGCTCCACTTTGAAACCTTGTTGGCGAAGAGCTTGTACCAACTCCAAAGCCTTCAGATTAGCCTCTTCACCAAGGACAGCAATATAGACGTCGAGAGCGTTTTCGATAGGTAGGGCCACCCCTTGTTTTTCAAGGATGAGAAGCAGACGCTCTACACCAAGTCCAAAGCCAAATCCAGCAGTTTCAGGACCACCGAAGTAAGCAACCAAGCCATCGTAGCGACCACCTGCACAGACTGTCAAGTCATTGCCATCAATCTCTGTGATAAACTCAAAGATGGTGTGGTTGTAGTAGTCCAGACCACGCACCATATTGGTATCGATGATGTAGTCTACTCCGAGGTTTTCCAGCATCTGGCGAACAGCATCAAAGTGGGCTTGGCTTTCTTCATCCAAGTAATCCAAGATAGATGGTGCATTCTCCACAGCTACCTTGTCTTCCTTTTCCTTAGAGTCCAAGACACGAAGAGGATTTTCCTCCAAGCGTCGTTGGCTATCCTTAGACAAGCTATCTTTGAGCGGTGTTAAGTAGTCAATCAAGGCTTTACGGTAAGCCGCTCGACTCTCAGGATTTCCGAGAGTGTTAAGGTGCAATTTGACACCTTGAACACCGATTGCTTTCAAGAAGTGGGCTGCCATAGCGATCGTTTCTACATCGGTAGCTGGATTGCTAGAACCAAAGCACTCAACACCAATCTGGTGGAACTGGCGTAAACGACCTGCTTGTGGACGCTCATAACGGAACATAGGGCCCATGTAGTAGAACTTACTTGGCTTTTGCACTTCTGGGGCGAAGAGTTTATTTTCCACATAGGAACGAACAACGGGCGCAGTTCCTTCTGGACGGAGGGTAATATGGCGGTCACCCTTGTCATAAAAATCGTACATTTCCTTGGTTACGATATCCGTTGTATCTCCGACAGAGCGGCTGATGACCTCGTAATGCTCAAAAATAGGCGTGCGCACTTCTGCGTAGTTATAGCGCTTGAAAATTTCACGGGCAAAGCCCTCAACGTACTGCCACTTAGCAGACTCAGCAGGTAAAATATCCTGTGTTCCTTTTGGTTTTTGTAATTTCATAGGGAATCCTCTTTATAACTTAATAGTCCTATTTTACCATAAATGAGGGGATTGGGACAGTCGGAGGAGTAAAGAAATAGCTTTAGTCTGTACCTCTTTCATCTGATTTCCGGATAAATAGCAAATGTCGCCCAGTATTTACAATCTATTACATGCATGATACAATGAAAACCATCAGATATACGAAGGAGAACTTATGAAAAAGAATATCTTGACAACCCTTGTTGCTGCTCTTGTCTACTTTCTCTGTATCGGAGTGGGTGTTCTACTAGGGAACCTTGTCGACCACACCGGAAATATGTTTTACGCACCAGCCTTTGCAGCCTTAGTAGGTGGTAGCGTCTATATGATCCTTTTAGCAAAGGTTCCTCGTTTTGGAGCGATTACTACGATTGGACTTGTGATTTCTCTATTTTTCCTTGGGAGTAAGCATGGTGCTGGAGCCTTTCTGCCAGGAATTATCTGCGGTCTTGCAGCAGATAGCATCGCTCACTTAGGACAATACAAGGATAAGTTCAAGAACCTCCTTTCCTTTCTAGTCTTTGCTTTTGGTACTACTGGTCCTATTCTACTCATGTGGTTAGCACCTCAATCCTATATCGCAGCTCTAGTCGCTCGCGGAAAATCTCAGGACTATATCGACCGCATTATGGTTGCACCGAATCTTGCTAATATCCTCCTCTTTATCACAAGTGTTCTTATCGGCGCTTTGCTTGGTGCCCTGATTGGACAAGAACTTAGTAAGAAGTTGACACATAAAAGCTAAATAAAAAGAGCCATCTGGCTCTTTTTATTTATGACTTAATTTCTTAGTCAAGAAGTCTCCCAAGAATTGGATTGTAAAGATAATCAAGATAATGATGATAGTCGCAAGAATGGTTACATCGTGATTATAACGGTTAAATCCATAAGCAATAGCTACGTTACCGATACCACCTGCTCCTACTGCTCCCGCCATGGCTGTTTCACCGATAAGGGAAATTAAGGTCACAGTTGTCACACGAATCAAATCTGGAAGTCCTTCTGAAAGGTAAACACCCACGATGTCCCAGAAAGTAGCCCCGCTGGCTTGTGCCGCCTCGATAACTCCGCTATCCAGTTCTGCCAAAACTACCTGCACCTGACGAGCAAAAAAGGCAAAGACTGCGAAAGAAAGAGGCACAAGCGCCGCATTGGGTCCAATACTTGTCTTCACAATCAAGTGAGAAAGGGGTGACAAGATAGCCAAAAGAATAATAAATGGAACTGCACGGAAAATAGAAGTAATCTTATCTAAAATCCAGAAAACAACTTTATTTTCCAAGACACCACCTGGAGCAGTCAAGACAAGGAAAAGCCCTGCTACTAGCCCCAAGAACCCTCCAATGATGAAGGAAAGAATTGTCATATAAAGTGTTAAGTAAATAGCTGTTCCCCAGCCCGCCTGGCCAGACCAGCCCATCTTATAGACGTTTGGTAAGTATGTTTGAATCCATGCTTCCATCTTACTGTCCTCCCTTCAATACTTTAAGTTGTACACCCGCTTGACGAATAGCTTCTTGTGCGCCTGCAAGAGCTTCTTTTTCTCCTGAAAGGACAACTACTAGTTCACCAACAGGGGTGCCATCAAGAATCTCAATATTCCCATAAAGGATATTGGCTGTTACTTGATAATGTTTGTATAATTCATTCAAAAGTGGCTCATCTGTAGAGGCTCCTGCATACTTGAGTTGCACCAAGAGACTATTCTTAGATAGGTTTTCCACAATTTCTTGCTGCTCGATTTTGCCCATGGCTTCATTAATTCCAGTAGCTGTTGAAATGAAGTCCTGGGTCAATGGTTGTTTAGGATCTGAGAAGATTTCAAGAACACTACCTTCTTCAATCAAACGGCCATCCTGCATAACTGCGACACGGTTAGCAATATCTTTGACAATCTGCATTTCATGCGTGATTAAGACAATGGTCAAGCCTAATTTTTGGTTTAAATCTTTAAGCAAAGCTAAAATCTGCTTAGTTGTCTTAGGGTCTAGGGCTGACGTTGACTCGTCTGAAATCAAGATTTTTGGATCATTAGCCAAGGCACGCGCAATAGCCACACGTTGTTTTTGTCCTCCAGATAGTTGAGACGGATAGTTTTCGGCACGGTCTGCTAGGCCAACTAATTCCAATAATTCAGCAACTTTTGCCTTTTTTTCATCCTTGCTCAGCCCTGAGTGTTTAAGGGCAAAAGCCACGTTTTCCTCAGCTGTTTTTTGACTCATGAGGTTAAAGTGTTGGAAAATCATCCCAATATCTTGACGTTTGCGACGTAACTCCCCAGCAGTCAAAGACACTTTATCATCAAAAATAACATCATCATCAATGGTAATTCTACCTGCAGATGGTTTTTGCAAAAGGTTGATAACACGAACCAAGGTTGACTTCCCTGCTCCAGAATATCCAACGATTCCGTAGATATCTCCTTCTTGGATATGAATGGTCACATCCTTAACCGCTGTGACAGTTCTTTTCTTTTGATGAAAAGTCACATCGATTTGATCTAACTTGATAATATCTCTACTCATAGCTTCTAATCAGCTCCTCTACTAATTCAATATGGGTGTAATAATCTGCGATTCGCACATTTTCATCTCCACCATGGTCTCGGCTATTGGCATTTCCCAAGCCGAAAGCAACCATAGGTACTTTTAAGGCATCAAAGACTGTATGCATGGGACCTGTCCCAGCCGTTGTTGGCAAGACAGAAACCCCCTGTGGATAGAATTTTTTTGCCAACTCAATGACATTGAGAATGGACGGTGTACTCATGTCACTTCGGTAACTCATCTCACCCAAAGTATAGTACAATTCTACCTTATCAAAGCCGTTTTTGTCTAGTTGTTTTCGGATTTTATCCAAAACATCATGGGGTTCAAGTCCTGGAACCAAACGAACTTCTAGCTTGGCACTAGCTTCTGCTGGCAAGATGGTTTTGACTCCTTGCCCTTGATAGCCTGACTGGATTCCTTCGATATTAAGGGCAGGTTCAAAGAAGAAACGTTGGAGAAAGGCTGCTCGTTCCCCCTGTAATAGAGGCAATTCTAAACCATATATATGATTGATTTCTTCTGGGTTTCGTTGAGCGTAGGTATCAACCAAAGCTAACTCGCGTTCATTTGGCGCTTGAACATTATCGTATAAACCGTCAACCAAGATACGGCCATCGGTTGCACGAAGACTGGTCAAGGCTTGGATGAGATACCAGGGAGCCGACTCGACGACTCCTCCATAGCTAGAATGGATATCCACGTCTGCACTCTTAACCTTAGCATCAAAGGTTACAATTCCCTTATTGCCTCCTGAGATTTCTAACTGCTCTAAAGCGTTTTTAGTTCCTTGTTCCCAGACCAATAAATCAGCTCCACGGAGTTTATCCGCATGTTTTTCTAGATATTTATCCAAATCCATAGAGGCCGATTCCTCTGCCCCTTCCATGATAAAGCTGATATTGACTGGAAGATCATCGTGATGTTGCAAGTATTTTCTCAGAGCACTTAAGCGAGCAGTGATATGCCCTTTGTCATCATCAACTCCACGTCCATACATAATCCCGTCACGAACAGAAAGAGTAAAGGGATCCTCCGTCCATACTTGATCACCATCTGCCGGTACTGTATCGTAGTGATTGTAGAAAATGATAGTCTTGGCATCTGGTCGCGAACTTTTAAAATGGGCCATAACAAAAGGTGCCGTATAACTCTCGTCAATCTCAACCTCTGCACCTACACGCTTAAAAATCTCGCCTAGATAACGGGCAACTTCTTTAAGACCAACTTGCTGAGCAAAAACTGATTTTTTAGAAATCAAAGTACGCAAAACCTCAAAATAATGTTGCGCTACATGATCCTTTTCAAACTTTTCAATTTGTTCTTGCGGGCTAGAAAAAACCATTTTCTCTCTACCTTTCTACTAGGGCTTGTACCTTTTAGCAAATACAAGTGGATGTTCATTTGCTTGAATCTCAATATAAAAGCAAGAGGTGGAAAATCTCTCTCCCACCTCTTTATGTTTTATTACCAAACTGGTTGATCCAAGCCGTCTGAAGTTTCTTCGATGACTTTTTTCACTTCATCTGTATGGTAAGCTGCGATAACTTTCTTGATTGCATCAGCTTTAGATGATGTTTCCCAATCTTTTTTCGCAACGATGATGTTGTACCATTGTTTTGAGTTTTCGTCAGCTTGCTCTTTAAAGAGTGCTTTCTTGTAGTCCAATTTTGCTTCTGTAACGAATGTGTTGTTTACAACAGCTGCATCAACTGATGACAATGAACGAGCTGTTTGGCTAGCGTCCAACTCAGTGATTTTCAAGTTCTTTGGATTTTCTTTGATGTTTGCGATTGTCGCAAGTTCAGTTCCTGAAACGTCCAATTTGATCAAACCAGCTGATTGAAGAAGGTAAAGAGCACGGCTTTCGTTTGTAGCATCGTTTGGAATTGCAATTTCACCCTTATCTGGGATTTCTTCTACTTTAGTATATTTGTTGTCACTTCCATTTAAACCTGAGTAAAGACGGATTGGTGAGATGTACGTATCTGCAATCGCTACAAGGTCTTTACCGTTTTCTTTATTCCAGTTGTTCAAGAAGTTGTAGTGTTGGAAAGCGTTCAAGTCTACTTCGCCATCAGCAGTTGCCTTGTTGGGTTGTGAGTAGTCTGTAAACTCTGTAAATTCCAAAGTAATACCATCTTTTTCAACCAATTCTTGAATTTTATCCCAACGTGCTTCTTCTGAACCGCTACGGTTTACAGTTGCGATTTTAATTGTTGTTCCCTCAGCTGCTTTATCAGCTGCTTTTTGACCTGAAGATGCACAAGCTGCAAGTGTAAGACCTGCTACTGTAGCAACTGTCGCTACGCCTAACCATTTTTTAATGTTCATTATTTTTTTCTCCTTATAAATAATACTGTAATAGTATCTCATACTTTATTTGAATAAGCAAATTGTTATTAGATAGGCAGACATATAGCTTAAAACTATATGTCGAAAGAGTGCAAAATCATCCATTTACTAAAGAATGGATGATTGCTAAACACTATTTAATATCAGCTTCTGCTGGCAGGTAAGAGCCACCAAAGAACTGTTGAGATAGTTTTTCAAGAGTTCCGTCTTTATATAGTTCTTGGATGCGTTTGTCCACAAATGCCTTTAACTCATCTTGACCTTTTGCAAGAAGTGGGTAAACATAAGGTTGTTGGTCACTTGGAAGTTCGATGACTTTCAAGTTATCCAAACCTTGATTTTTGATAACTGTCTCTACACCGATCTTGTCAAAAATCTTATAGTCAAATTGACCATCACTCAAGCGAGACATGATTTGTTGGAAATCAGCCTTTGTATAGTTAAGGATAGTTGGATTGTCCGCATGTTCTGTGTTATATGCTTCCAATTGTTTAGCTGAGGTTGTTCCTTGAACGACTTCAGTAGATTTTCCACCGATATCATCAAGAGACTTGATGCTAGTGTCGTCCTTCTTCACAACAAGAACGTTAGGGTTTTTAGCAGTTGGCGCTGCGTAGAGGTATTTCTCTGCACGTTCTTTGGTATAACTGAGGTTGTTAACGGCCATTTGGTAACGATCGCTATCAAGTCCTGGGAAAATCCCTGACCACTCTGTCTTTTCAAACTTGACAGTATACTTGTCTGAGTCTTTAAAGATAGCCCGAACAAGCTCAATCTCGTAACCAGTCAATTCACCATTTTCTTCATAGATAAATGGTTTTGGTGAGCCGTTAGTTGCTACGACGATTTCTTTCTTAGCACTTGTTGCATCACCTGATGCCGCATCTTTCTTCTCACCACCTGAGCAAGCTGCCAGTAGACCTGCGGCAACAAGCCCTAGGGCAGCAAGTGATGAATATTTGATGATTTTCTTCATGATATTTCCTCCAAAATAGAATATAGTCTTATCTTAACAGAAAAAAAGCAATTCCGCCATTATATGATTTCTATCTTTGCCATAGGTTTTCTTTATGTCTGATTTAAAAGACAAGACGCAAGATTGCTATTAAGACAACCCCAAAAAGAACCGTCCCCACCAGATTACGATAGCGAAAGGCGACAAAGGCCGTTGGAAATACTGCTATCAAGTCTAACCACTTGATTTGAGGGAAATCCCCAATCTTGCCTGTTGCCACACTTGATAGAATCAAGGCAAAGATAATAGATACAGGTAGAAATTTTAAAAAACGCTCGACAATAGCAGGCAAGCCCTTATACTTGACCAAGATAAAGGGAATTACACGTGGAATCCAAGTAACTAGTCCAGAAAAAATAACAGCTAACAAAAGATACTTACTGACCATCTAAGATTACCCCCATTGTACATCCAAGCAGTGTCGCAAATAGGACAGCTAGCGATTGAGATACCACTGTCAACAGTATAAAGAAGGAAAGGGCAACAACTCCTAAAATGATGAAGAGGTTGCGCAAGGGAATCCGTTTTTGCATAATCTGAAACTGAGAAGTAAAAATCCCGATAAACATCCCCACTAGAGCAAAATCTAGACCAATAACTTCCGGATTTGGCAAAAGCCCACCTAAAGCAGTCCCGACAACCGTCCCCACAAACCAAGCCACATAGCTATTTAGATTGTTACCATGCATCCACATAGGATTGACCTTGTCCGTATGGACCAGCTCGCCCATCAAAACACCATAGGTCTCATCGGTCAAGATACTAGACATACCGATATTGTGACCTAGGCTAGTATGACGAAAATAGGTAGAAGCGTGTAAACTCAGCAAAAAGAGACGTAGATTGATCAAAAAGACCGTCATGGCAATAGCTGCCACAGGCGCATGAACTGCGATTAAGGCTATCATAGCGAACTGGGCACTTCCTGCATAAACAAAGAGACTCATCAAGCCCATCTCTACAGGGGTTACATAAGGGGAACCGATAATGCCACAAGCAAGACCGATACTGACATAGCCTAGAGCCGTCGGCACTGCAGCCTGTAGCCCCTCCCAAAATCCTTTTTCTTTCATAAACCTCCTCATTCTTACAAATATATCATTCAACTGCCAAGCGTTCAAAACAAGAACCCTAGGGCGACTACCATCGAGATTGATCGATTCGAATATGATATTGATTAATCTCAGGATTGTCATCATCCTCATATTCTGTATGATAAACATCAGGATAAACATCGATCCAGAGTTCTCTCAGTTGCCCTTTCAGTTTGACCTTAAACCGATAACCACCATCATCCCCGACCAAGGCATCAACTTTCAAAGATTGAAAATTGGGTAGAGCTTCGATTTCTGCTTTCATATCTTTGGTCATTTGATAAAATACTTCTTTCTGTTGAGCTTTGGAAGTCACAGGGAAATATACCGCCGCCCCTTGTAAACGATGTGATTCTGAAAAAGTAAAGGTCACTCGGCCGCTGTAATTTTTCCATTTAAAATTTTCGTAGTCGTAGAAAAGACGCCCTGTTTTATAGAGATAGGGATCTCTTGCATGCCAAGTATCGTGATAGCCTGTTTCTGTTTCTTCTACTATTTTATTAGGTTTTCCAAACACTTTTTCAACAGATTCTAGAGGCATGTTAAACGAAATAGATTCAAACATGACCAATTGCGTCTTTTGAAACAGCTGAAAAACCAGCAGAGACAGCAATAATCCCACTAGAGCAAGTGCTATACTAATTGTTTTTTTAAATCTCATATGTCTACTATACTAAAAAGTTCTGCTATTTGTCCAAGATAAAAGAGTTAACCCTAGGCTAACTCTTTATTCCATGGTATCAAAAGCAAGGCTAGGTTTGGCATTTAGATCCAATCTTGCAAAATTTTCTTTGTTCCACTCGCTGACGCTGGCATAAGCAATCATCCCTGCATTATCTCCGCAAAGACGTAGAGGTGGAATGATAACCTTGACATCGGTGATTTCAGCCGCCAAACGTTCTCTAAGACCTTTATTGGCCGCCACACCACCAGCCACGACTAGGGTTTTAACAGGGTATTTCTCCAAGGCCTTCTTGGTTTTTGCCATGAGAATATCCATAACTGCTGCTTGGAAGGAAGCACACAAGTCCTCTGTAGACAGGCTTTCTCCCTTTTGCTCGGCATTGTGGTGAAGATTGATAAAGGCAGACTTCAAACCTGAAAATGAAAACTCCAGATTATCTTCCTTAATCATGGCACGAGGAAAGTCATAAACATCCTGACCTTGATGGGCTAACTCGTCAATCTCGCGACCAGCTGGATAGGTCAAACCCATGACACGGCCGACCTTATCATAGGCCTCACCAACTGCATCATCTCGGGTTTCGCCAACAATCTTATAATCACCAGCCTCAGACACATAGACCAACTCTGTATGTCCACCACTGACTAAAAGGGCTAACAAGGGGAATTCCAAAGGCTCCACACTTTGAGCTGCCATGAGATGACCAGCCATGTGGTTCACGGGAATCAGGGGAAGTCCATGAGCCCAAGCAAAGGCCTTAGCAACTGACAAACCAACAAGCAAGGCTCCGACCAAGCCTGGTCCGTAGGTAACCGCCACAGCTGTCACATCGTTTTCAGTAATTCCTGCTTCTGCTAACGCCTCCTCGATACAGGCTGTAATGACTTCAACATGGTGGCGGCTAGCCACTTCTGGCACTACGCCACCAAAGCGTTTGTGACTCTCAATTTGACTAGCAATGACATTGGACAAGAGCTCGTCGTCGTTTTTCAGGACGGCGACACTGGTCTCATCACAGGATGTCTCAAATGCTAAAATATATCTATCCTTCATCTATTTCTCTCTTCATGATAATGGCATCCTCAACTGGATCATGGTAGTAGGCCTTTCTCTCAGCGATGACCGCCATTTTTTCTTTCTTGTAAAATGCTTGCGCTCGGTGGTTGGACTTTCTAACTTCGAGGAAAATCTCCCTGTCTGTCGGCAGTGTCGCAAACAAGGCTGAGGCTATCCCCTGACCTTGATAGGCTTTTTTGACAGCAATTTGCAGGACTTCTGCTTCAAAAAGATTCTCCTGAATTGCTAGAAAACCTATCACTTCTTCCCCATCATAAGCTAGAGCATACCAAGACTGGTCTTGGGACAGGTCTGCTTGGATTTGTTCCAATGTCCAAGGACTGACTGGATAAACATCTACCATAACAGCGTAGATAGCTTGAGCCAAGTCAGGTTGCTGTTGAATTCGTTTGATCTCTATCATAGGCGTTTAATGTAGGACTCGCCCGACTCAGTATGGTTCTTGAGCCAATTTTCCTCAGCTTCGACACGTTTGAGGTAATTCGGCACAAAATCGTGCAGGGAGTCTGCTTCCTTGTCCCAGGCCCAAAGAGCTAGATTCGCTGCGTTTGGTAAGGTTTCTTGATAGTTAGCCTGTGGTAATTGCTCTTGAATCTGCTCGACAAAGGCACCCACTTCACCGACAAAGGTTACCTGGTCAGCATCCTTGACTTGCTTAAGGACTTCCGCAAAGGACAGATGCGCTTCTGGAAAGACAGGTTGAGCATGTTCATAAAATCCTGCGTATACATTGTTACGACGAGCATCCATCAAAGGAACAACCAAACCTTCCTGTTGACTCGGTACCAGAGCTAAAAGGCTAGACATCCCTACTAACTCAATGTTTAGGGTATGAGCCAAGGTCTTGGCAGTTGCTACCGCGATTCGCAAACCTGTATAGCTACCAGGCCCCTCTGCCACGACGATTCGATCCAAATCCTTTGGTGTCAAATCTAGGCTGGCCATCAAAAAATCGATAGCAGGCATCAGAGTGATACTGTGATTTTTCTTGATATTAATAGTCGTCTCGGCAAGAAGCTGCTTGTCCTCTAAAATGGCTAAAGACAAAGCCTTGCTGGACGTATCAAAAGCTAATACTTTCATAACACATTCCTATCTTTTTGTCTGTTTACTATTATACTACAAAAGCCGACACATGGGAATTTTCTTTGTTTCCAAACAAGAATGTCCTGCCAAACAGACAGGACAAGTACTCAAGAATTCAAACCAAAGTAAAATACAAACCAGACCACATAGGTCACAAGAAGAAGGAAAAACGAATACAGAGTCACGAAGCCAATCTTCCATAGGAATTTGGCTTTCCGATGCTCTAGCAGAGTATACAAAACATTGCCACCGTAAACACAGGCAACGAATACCGCAAAGACCAGAAGACGAATGATAATAGCTATTTGAAACATATCGCACCCTCCTTAATAAAGAAAAACCTCTTTTCTAACTTTATTAGAGCATTTGAATCTGAGGTCTTCAAATACTTATACAAGGCAAAATGAAATGTACTTCACGCTCCTTACTTTCAGGTTGCCCCTCTTTTACTAATTCCCCTTTTTATGTTATAATTGAAATAATTGTAACGAATCAAGGTCAATCTAGACACAAAATGAACTGAAATGAAAGAGCTTCAAGCTAAGAATTTTGAATAAAGTGACCTGAAAAAAGAAAGGAAATACATGATATACAAAGTTTTTTATCAAGAAACAAAAGACCGTAGCCCACGTCGTGAAACAACACGATCACTATACTTAGACATCGATGCTAGCTCAGAACTTGAGGGACGTATCATTGCTCGCCAACTTGTTGAAAAAAACCGTCCAGAATACAACGTAGAATATATCGAACTCTTGTCTGATAAACTACTTGACTACGAAAAAGAAACTGGCGCATTCGAAATTACGGAGTTCTAATATGGCCTACACTCTTAAACCAGAAGAAGTCGGCGTTTTTGCTATCGGTGGTCTAGGAGAAATCGGGAAAAACACCTACGGTATTGAGTACCAAGATGAGATTATTATTGTCGATGCTGGGATTAAATTCCCAGAGGACGATCTACTTGGTATCGACTATGTTATCCCTGACTACTCCTATATTGTTGAAAATATTGACCGCGTCAAAGCTCTTTTAATTACCCACGGACACGAAGACCATATCGGAGGGATTCCTTTCTTGCTTAAGCAAGCTAATATCCCAATCTATGCGGGACCGCTTGCGCTCGCCTTAATCCGCGGAAAACTTGAAGAGCATGGCCTTCTACGCAATGCCACACTTCACGAAATCAACCACAACACAGAGTTAACCTTTAAAAATCTTAAGGCAACTTTCTTTAGAACAACCCACTCTATCCCCGAACCTTTGGGAATTGTTATCCACACACCCCAGGGTAAAATTGTCTGTACAGGTGACTTCAAGTTTGACTTCACACCAGTTGGTGAACCTGCAGACTTGCACCGCATGGCAGCTCTAGGTGAAGAGGGTGTTCTTTGTCTCTTGTCTGACTCAACTAATGCTGAAGTACCAACCTTTACAAACTCAGAAAAAGTTGTTGGTCAATCCATCATGAAGATTATTCAAGATATCGAAGGACGCATTATTTTTGCATCCTTTGCCTCAAATATCTTCCGTCTCCAGCAGGCTACTGATGCTGCTGTCAAGACTGGCCGTAAGATTGCTGTCTTTGGACGTTCAATGGAAAAAGCTATTGTCAACGGGATTGAACTTGGCTATATCAAGGCACCAAAGGGAACCTTTATCGAACCTAATCAGGTTAAGGATTACCCAGCTGGAGAAGTATTGATTCTATGTACAGGTAGCCAAGGGGAGCCTATGGCAGCCCTCTCTCGTATCGCTAACGGAACTCACCGTCAAGTGCAGTTACAACCTGGTGATACGGTTATCTTCTCTTCTAGTCCAATTCCTGGAAACACCACTAGCGTAAACAAACTGATTAACACTATCTCAGAAGCTGGTGTTGAAGTCATTCACGGTAAAATCAACAATATCCATACCTCTGGACATGGTGGTCAGCAAGAACAAAAACTCATGCTTCGCCTGATTCAACCTAAGTACTTCATGCCAGTTCACGGTGAGTATCGTATGCAAAAAATCCATGCTGGTTTGGCTGTTGATACTGGAGTTGAAAAAGACAATATCTTTATCATGAGCAACGGAGATGTTCTTGCCCTTACCGCAGACTCTGCTCGCATCGCAGGTCATTTCAATGCTCAAGATATCTATGTCGACGGAAACCGTATCGGTGAGATTGGTGCCACAGTCCTAAAAGACCGTCGTGACCTATCCGAAGATGGTGTCGTGCTTGCTGTCGCAACAGTAGACTTCAAGTCACAGATGATTATTTCTGGCCCAGATATTCTCAGCCGCGGTTTCGTTTATATGCGCGAATCTGGTGACCTCATCCGTCAAAGCCAACGCATTCTTTTTAACGCCATTCGTATCGCTTTGAAAAACAAGGATGCTAGCATCCAATCTGTCAACGGTGCTATCGTTAACGCTATTCGCCCATTCCTTTATGAAAATACTGAACGTGAACCAATCATCATCCCGATGATTCTCACACCAGATGAAGAATAATAAAAAATTCTCTGAAATCCTATGACTTCAGAGAATTTTTCTTATTTAACAACGATTTCGTAACGAGTTTTGCTGGTAAAAGTTTCACCTGCTTTGAGAATCACTTGATCTTTAAGGTCGCTATGAATGGCATCTGGTAGAGCCTGTGCTTCAAGAGCAATCCCATTGTGCTGAATCATTGGTTGACCAGCGATGATGACACTCTCATCCACAAAGTTTGCTGTATAAACTACAAAGCATGGAGCTTCAGTCTTAAAGAGCATGAAACGTCCTGAGTTTTGGTCATAAAGGAAACCAGCATTATCATGTCCTTTAGGAAGAGCAAATGGGTGATCCAAGCCAGATACGATTTGGATTTGCTCATCTTCTTCTGCAAAGATATCTTTCAACAAGGCACCATTGTAGATATGTTTGACTACATCTCGGTTAGCATCTGGAGTTTTTGCAGGTACACCGTCAGGAGCAATGGGATAAATCCCCTCAGTGTTTAACTGGAAGACATGACGGTCAACAGTCTGAGTAAAATCACCTGATAAGTTAAAGTAGCTGTGATTGGTTGGATTAACAAGCGTATCCTGGTCTGTCGTCACCTTATAGCTGATTTCATAGGCTCCATTTTCTTCTAATTTGTAGCTAATCCAAACCTTAAGATTACCTGGAAAATCTCCTGTACCGTCTGTTCTTTCTGTGTAAAGAGTCAAACCATGGTCGCTCACCTCGACTAGTTCAAACAAGCTAGAATCCCAACCTGTTGAACCGCTGTGGTTACAGTTGCTAGCATTGTTGACTTCAAGGTTATAGGTTTTACCATTTAGCTCAAAGGTCGCACCTGCAATACGGCCAGCCACAGGGCCAACGCTAGCTCCATGTTTAGGACTATTGCCTACATAACTTTCAAAATCTTCAAAACCTAGGATAACATTGGCAAAGTTTCCAGCTTTATCAGGAGTTACATAGCGTAAAATAGTCGCTCCATAGGTCATGATTTCTAGTTGGTAGCCTGCTTCTGTTTCAAAGCGATAAGCGACAACATCCTTGCCATCAACTTTCCCAAATACACGTTCTGTGTATGTTTTCATCCTTTTCTCCTTATTATTTGAATTCGTGAATAATAACACCTTGAACGACGCGGTTTACGGTGCCTGTAGGTGATGGTGTGTCAGGTCTGTTGCCAACCTTAAGCGAAGTCAAGAGAGCAAATAGTTGACCATAAACAATATAAGGGAATACACGGTAAACGTCATTCAAGACACCGCCACAGCCAAGTGCTACTTCCTTAACGTTTTCAAGACCAAAGGCTTGATCACTCAAGAGAACAACGCGACGAGCGATTTGGTCTCCTGCAACTTCACGAACCAAGTCTAAGTCATAATTACGAGTATAGTCCGTTGTAGTACCAAAGACTAAAACTACAGTATCTTCATTGATAAGAGATTTTGGGCCGTGACGGAAGCCAACTGGGCTTTCATACATTGTCGCGACTTGACCAGCAGTCAATTCCAAAATTTTCAGTTGTGCTTCATGAGCAAGTCCGAAGAAAGGACCTGCACCTAAGTAAATCACTCGGTTAAATTCTAGGTCAACCAACTCTTTCACATCTGCCACATTGTCAAGAACTTTACGAACAAGACTAGAAAGCACTTCAAAACGTTCAGCTTTAACAGCAAATTCAGTTGGATCAAAGACCAAAAGTGCGGTCAACATCATTGAAGTAAAGCTTGATGTCATAGCAAATCCAGCATCGTTAGAAGCTGCCGGTTGCAAAAGCAAGAGGTTGCGATCGTCACCGTGGGCTTGAAGTGCTAATTTCCCTTCTGCGGCACAAGTAATGGTAACTTGATAAAGCTCATCAACTAAGGCCTTGGCCAAGTCAACTGTTGCTACACTTTCCGGTGAGTTTCCACTACGAGCAAAGGACACTAAAACCGTAGGTACTTCCTTTTTCAAATAAGTCTGTGGATTGGCCACGATATCAGTCGTCGCAATAGCATTGAAGTTCCACTTGCGCTCGTCATAAACTTCTTTGAAATAGGGAACAAGGGTGTCTCCGACATAGGCAGAAGTCCCTGCACCAGTCAAAATAACCTTAATATAGTCATGTTTAGCTGCAATATCTTGCAAGAATGCAGCAATTTCTTCACGTTTTTCTTGGTAAGCTTCAAATGCTTCTTGCCAAACATCTGGTTGTTGGTAAATCTCGCGTGTGGTGATCTCTGCTCCCAACTCAAGCAATTCTTCTTTTGTATAATCTAGCATAGAAAACCTCTAATCTGTTCTTTTTTATAAAACATGGGAATGGGAGTAGATCCCATTCCCATTTATATGCTATGAAAGCTGTTTTAGCATTTTTAAGATGTTACATCTTATTCGTCTTCATCATCATCGAAGCTTGCCAATAAATCATTAACTTTCACAATGCTTTCTGATGCACGATTTTTGTAATCAGCATCGATGCCTGTTAGGCTTGCATTGATAAATTCAATGACCATCGGAAGATTCATCCCTGCATACAGTTCAATGTCACGACCTTCCATAATCAGACGGCTCACCACGTTACATGGTGTTCCACCAAGAAGATCTGCAAAGACTAGGAAATCATCCAATCCTTCAACAGCAGCTTCAAATTTAGCAGTAAATTCTTCTGGTCCATCTTCTGGAAGAAGAGCTACCGCATGAATGTTGTCTTGTGGTCCCATAATCATCTCTGTGCTACCTTTAAGTTCTTCACAGAAACGACCGTGACTCACTAAAATTAATGATTTAGTCATAATCAATTACATTCCAAGTGCAAATTTACCAAGAGCAGAAAGAGCTAAAGCAAGAGCAATGATGATACCGATAGCTTTTGTAGAGTTCATACCTTTCTTACCAAGCAACCAGAAGATGAATGCAGTGAAGATTGCTGGAAGCAAACGTGGGAAGATTGAGTTCAAGATGTCTTGGAAGTCAATCATCTTTTCACCGATTGGCAATTTGTAAGAAATTTCAAAGTTGATCATTGTTGCTACAAGAGCACCCATCATGAATACACCAAGTACAGATGCAGCTTCAATCAAAGCTGTCAAAGTACTTTGCATGTTGTTGATAAGGTTAACCCCTTCTTTGTATGCAAATTCCAACTGTTTCCAACGGAAGATGTCATACGCTACTGCAACTGCGATCCAAAGGAAGATACCCCAAGGTTGGCCAGCGATAGCCATTGTTGCAGCGATAGATCCCATGATAGCAGGTACAAGTGAACCAAAAATTGTATCTCCAAGAGGAGCGAATGGTCCCATCAAACCTGTCTTGATACCGTTAACCGCATCTTTTGAGACAACGCCATCTTTTTCTTCCATGGCAAGGTCAAAACCAGCGATGATTGTGTGGAAGAATGGTGAAGTGTTGAAGAATTGAGTATGAACTTTCATCATTTCTTTCAACTCAGGAGTTCCATCTCCATACATTTTACGTAATTGTGGCAAGATCATATAAAGGTAACCTGATGCTTGCATACGTTCGTAGTTCCATCCCAATTGGAAAGTGAACAAGCTACGTTTGTTAATTTGATTAAAATCTTCTTTTGTTAATTTGTAATTAGAATTCGTCATCTTCAATTTCCCCACTTTCTGATGGTGTAGAAGGTGCTGCTACAGCAACTTTTTGGCTGTTCTTGAAGTGAACAACTGCAAGGAAGATACCCACGATAGAGATACCGATCATAGACAATCCTTTGAAGTTGTTAACAAAGCCAATTTTTTCAGCAACTTCAGCAGGAAGAGTGCCAATGATTCCAGCAACTGCTCCACCAAGACTTGTTACGTTTGAGTAAAGTACAGTCAACATAGCTGTCAAACCGAATCCCATAGCAAGGTAGTGAAGGTTACGTTTAACTGGAAGGTAACGAAGCAAGATAGCGAATCCAAGACCTGGAAGCATACGACCTGCAAGAGTCAAACCGTCTGCAACCCATTGGTATTCTTTAACAAGGTTTACAACACCTTGTACGAATTCTCCACCGAAAGCAAGGGCGAAGAATACTGGAAGGGCACGAGATAGAGCCCAAGGAACTGCACCAAGAAGATAGTTACGTTCGATTCCTTTATAGTCAAAGCGTTCGATCGCAGCATCAATACGGTGAGCGAAGAATGTTGTAGTCATACGACCAAGTACGTCGAAGTAAGTCAAAAGTGCCGCTACTGGTACAGCGATTGTAGTAATCGCAAGATCTGTTTCGATACCTTGTGAAACTGAGAAAGCTGTCGCAAGAACCGCACCAGAAGTTGCGTCGATACGAGAAGCACCACCGAAGGTACCTACCCCAAGTACGAACAACTGCAAGCTACCACCGATAAACAAACCAGTAGTCAAATCTCCCATGACTAAACCAGTAATGAATCCGGCAAATACAGGGGAACCTGCAGATGAAACGATCGTCAACTCATCACAGATTTGATAAGCTGAGTAGAGCGTGAGTAGTAAAATTTGCCACCATTGTATCATAACAATGACCTCCTAAAAATTTTTTCCTATTTTAATAAGCTCAAAAAGTCTGAAACTGGATCATTTGGAACCATTTGAGCAGTAAGTTTTACACCTTTTTCCGCTAATTTACGGAAATCTTCTACATCTTTATCTACTACGTTGATAGAACGTGTGATAGGACGTGTTTCTGGTGTTTGAGACATATTACCGACATTGACTGTTTCAAGCGGCACACCTGCTTCTACCAAACCAAGGAAACGGTCTGGTTTTCTAGCAACGATTAGAACACGTTGGCTATCATATTTGCCAGCAAGAATGTTTGCTGCAGCTTTATCAATCGGCAAGATACTAAGTTTTACACCTGGCGGTGTTGCAAGTTTCAATCCACTCTTTTCAACATCGTTATTCACAACTTCGTTGTCTACAACCATGATACGTGAAACATTCAATTTTGCAGACCATAGATTAGCTACTTGCCCGTGGATCAAACGTCCATCGATACGGCATCCTACAATTGTCATAAATTTTCCCCCTTTATTTGTTTGAATTTTGGTTTACAAGTTAATTGTATGTGCTCCTTATATTCCCCTTCTGTTTCAAAGATAATGATGCGGTTAGCACCCTCCTTGAGATAGCTGTGTGGAATATAAAGAGATAAGGTTGGGCCGACATTCCAGAAACGTCCTAGATGGTGGCCGTTGACATAGGCAATCCCTTTACCAAACTCAGATAAGTCTAAGTAGGTATCCTTCGGCACCTCGACTTCAAAGTCGTAGGCGTAAAAGGCAGGCTGTCCTTCCGCCCATCCTTTAGTAAAATTAATCTTCTCAGGATTATCAAGTGGAAGCGGATATTGTTTCCAATTCAACATGAAGTGTAAGTCCTTGCAGACACCCGTACGAATTCCTTTGCGTTGAGTATCTGCTAAGAATTTATGTCCATAATTGACACGCCCCATATTTTCAATTAGTATATCAAAACAAGATAGCGTTTTCTTTTTACCTTGAACGAAGATATCTTCACCAATTTCAGTCTGGTACTGAGTTGCAACCCATTTCCCATCTACAAATAGCTGAGCTCTATCGCGTCCGTCAATAATTCGAATGCGTTCTTCATCTGCATCCCAACTTGCTTCCGTACGATAGAGTAGGTAGCCGTAACATTGTCCTAGCTCTTCCATTTTCTTAGGGTAGAGACTTTCAATCGGACTTGTCAGGCTATCCAAGGTTTCAAACAAGGAAACTTTTTCAACTAGCGGAATTGCTTCTACTTCCATACTCTCTTTGTAAAGCGGTTCAGATTGCGGATACTCAGGATAGTAAGTCGCCATCATTTCTTTCACTGCGAAATATTTAGCAGTTGGGTTTCCGGCTTCATCAAGAAGAGCGTCATAATCATAAGATGTCACCTGTGGCAAGTCAATGGTTCCTCGAGCAGAACAACCATTCATAAAGCCAAAGTTTGTCCCACCATGGAACATGTAAAGATTGATCGAACCGTGCTTTAATACCTCGTGGACTGCTTCAGCCAATTCCTCGGGATCTCGTTTGATGACTGGTTCTTTCCATCGATTAAACCATCCGTCCCAGAATTCCATACACATGAGTGGCCATTTTTTCCCATACTCATCAAAGAACTCTTGCATCTGCGAGAAGTTGTAATCAGCTCTAGAACCAAAGTTCCCAGTTACTAAGAGATCGTCTTCAATTAAGGTCCCAGCTTTTAAAGTAGCTCTCCACGGACCATCTGATGTAAAGAGCGGGCAGATAACTCCGCGCTCTTCCATCAAGCGTCGGATTTCTCTCAAATAGGTTTTGTCCTCACCGTAGGAGCCATACTCATTTTCAACCTGCATCATGAGAATATTCCCGCCATTTTCGAGTTGTCTCGAAACCAAGTGCGGAAGTAAGTGGTCATAGTAGCGACCAACCATCTCGATATAAGCTGGGCAAGATGAACGAATGCGCATATCCTTATTCAGGAGCCAAGCTGGCAAACCACCAAGTTCCCATTCGGCACAGATAAATGGAGAAGGGCGTACAATAGCATATAAGCCTAAGTCCTGTGCAATTTGAAGAAATCTTCCTATGTCAAGATTCCCTTCAAAGTCGAATGTTCCTTCTGTTGGCTTATGCATATTCCATGGAACATATGTTTCAACAGTATTGAAACCTAAAGCTTTGAGATTATAAAGCGAATGATACCAATCTTCTTTAGGGACTCTAAAATAATGAATTGCACCAGACAAAATCTTAAATGGTTCCCCATTTAGATAGAAATGATCTTCAATTTCAAATCTAGTCATTCTACCTCCCTATTTTTATAAAGTTTGCGCTTTCACTTATTGTTATATCAACTATATAACAATAAAGAGGTATTGTCAATACTTTTTGAAAGTTTATTTAAAATTTTTTCTTTTTTTTACTGTATTTTTCTAATAATAATCCCATAAAAATTTAAAAAACTATTTTTAAATAGCAACCTATATATATTTGCATTCGTGATTTATTTATATCTATTTTGACTTTTTGGTCTGTTTTTTTGATTTTTTTAGGAGTATTTCCTATTATTTTCAAAAATTTTATGTTAGAATCAAAATAGGAGAAGGAAATAACGAGGTAAAATTATGGCAATTCCAAAGTATCAATATATTAAAGACGAATTAAAAAATAAAATCATTTCAGGCCAATTCGCTAGTGGTGATAAGTTTTATACTGAGGCTGAATTGATTGCTATGTATGATGTTAGCTCGATTACAGTCGTACGCGCCTTGAATGATTTGGCTAAGGATGGCTACATCGTCCGCCAACAAGGTAAAGGGACTTTCGTAGCTCGTGCACGTAAACATAAGCTAGTTGAATTTTCTGATGTCGAAATCTTTGAAACAAAAGATGATAAGGTAACTGTTCTTTCTATCGAACGCGGCAATAAATTGAAGTATCTTTCAAAATTGGGCTTACGTGGAGATCAGTTCTACTACAAGATTGAACGTATCCGTGAATCAAATGGTATCATCTACATCTACCACAACTCGTACATCCCTGAACAGTATATCAATGCTAACTATCCAAACCTTGATTACTATAACTCTATCTATAAACGTTTCAAGCTGGATTACCATATCCACATGAACGATGAGCATTTTGAAGAGATTAACGAGATTGTTTTCCCTACTCCTGAAAATGTTGCTTCTAAATTAGGAATTGATCCTCAGTTCCCAACTGTGTATCAAACCAAGACCACTCAACTTGAATCAACAGGTCAGGTACTCGAATACATCGAAACTTATAAACGTTCTGATTTCTACAAAATCAAATTCCTATCATGTAATCGTGATCATTAATCAATTTAAAAAACCTAGAACTGTGTTCTAGGTTTTTTATGTACATATTCAATAAAAATGTAAAATTATTAGCAACCTTACTCGAAGAACTACTAAATTTTTAGTAAATCTTCACTAAATAAGTGAACACTTTAAAAGCGAGATAGAATCTCGCTTTTTTTATTATCATTAGTCACCCAAACCGATGCGTTCGAAGATGTCATCCACCCGTTTGGTGTAGTAAGTTGGGTTGAAGATTTCGTCGATTTCTTCTTGAGTGAGGCGTGAAGTTACTTCTGTATCTGCTTCAAGAAGTGGTTTGAAGTCGACTTGGTTATCCCATGATTGGGCAGTCTTTGGTTGAACAAGGTCGTAAGCTTGTTCACGCGTCATACCTTTTTCGATCAAAGTTAGCATCGCACGTTGGCTGAAGATCAAACCAAATGTAGAGTTCATGTTGCGGATCATGTTTTCTGGGAAGACTGTCAAGTTCTTAACGATATTTCCGAAACGGTTGAGCATGTAGTCAATCAAGATGGTTGTATCTGGTGTGATGATGCGCTCAGCTGATGAGTGCGAGATATCACGTTCGTGCCAGAGAGCGACGTTTTCATAAGCTGTTACCATGTGGCCACGAATAACACGCGCCAGACCTGTCATGTTTTCAGAACCGATAGGGTTACGTTTGTGAGGCATTGCTGAAGACCCTTTTTGCCCTTTAGCAAAGAACTCTTCTACTTCGCGTTGCTCAGATTTTTGAAGACCACGGATTTCCGTTGCCATACGCTCGATAGAAGTTGCGATGCTAGCAAGAACTGCAAAGTACTCAGCGTGAAGGTCACGAGGAAGGACCTGTGTAGAGATTTCTTGAGCACGGATACCCAATTTGTCGCAGACGTATTTTTCAACGAATGGTGGGATGTTGGCAAAGTTCCCAACCGCACCAGAAATTTTACCAGCCTCAACACCAGCAGCCGCATGCTCGAAACGCTCGATATTGCGCTTCATCTCACTGTACCAAGTCGCCAATTTAAGACCAAAAGTTGTCGGCTCAGCGTGCACACCGTGCGTACGACCCATCATGATGGTGAACTTGTGCTCCTTAGCCTTATCAGCGATGATGTTAGTGAAGTTTTCAAGGTCACGACGGATGATATCGTTGGCCTGCTTGTAGAGGTAACCGTAGGCAGTGTCGACCACGTCAGTAGACGTCAAACCATAGTGAACCCACTTACGCTCTTCACCAAGCGTCTCAGAAACCGCACGCGTGAAGGCAACCACATCGTGACGAGTCTCCTGCTCAATCTCCAAAATACGGTCGATGTCAAAGTCCGCCTTCTCGCGAATCAAAGCCACATCTTCCTTAGGGATTTCCCCCAACTCAGCCCATGCCTCGTCAGCCAAGATTTCCACCTCAAGCCAAGCACGGTATTTATTTTCTTCACTCCAAATATTCGCCATCTCAGGGCGAGAGTAACGTTCGATCATGTTTTCTTTTCCTTTCTGTTGATGTTTCACATCAGTTGGCAAGTAAGGGATACTTATTATGACTGTTTATCTTCAATAGCTTTGGTTTGCCTGTATTCAAATGCTTCAGCATCTTCATTCAGCTCTACCGTTAATTCTTTATGGGTTGCTAGAATATTTCTAATTTCTTCAAAGGAAACTTTGAAATACTCTTTTCGTCCATTCACCTTATTTACTTTATAATTAGCAAGTTGATTGTGCAATTCTGTTTCCAGTGCAAATGCTTCCTCACTAAATATCAACGCATGGACATCAAATTGGAATGGTACAGATGCACTGCTCAATTCCCTAATTCGTTCCAACGGCTCTAAACGGCGAGTTACTCCAATTTTATATACATTTTCACCAAAAGAACCTATGTTAGATATTACATATACATATCCTGCCGTTGCATGGCCTTCTCTATAATCAATATCTTCTTCAATTTCATCTAATTCAGATAGTTTATCTTGATATTCAGCTAATTGGCGTCTGAGTTCATCTACTTCATCATTTTTTGCTTCTTTCAGTAACTCTGTTACCTTGGCAACCATATTCTTAAAGTGATCTCTGTCCTTCTCCAATTGTTTTCGTTTCGCTTTAATCTCAGCTTGAAGTTTTTTATCCTCTCGTTCCTTTTCCCGCTGTTCACGAAGCAACTCTTTTTCTTCTTGTTTCTGAAGTTCATACTCAGCTGCTAAACGTAGTTCTTCAATTTTCAAGTCTAAATATGGATAAGTGATTTCAATTAAATTCCGTGAATACATTTTATTCAACTGTTCAAACACTTTTCTTAAAGCTTTAATTTTATTGTCAACATTTACCACTGAAACCTTGACTAAAAGAGCATCAGTCTCACCATTAAAGCCTCTTAAAGCTGCTTTAATTAGTTGATTCTGCATAGCCTTTCCTTTACTTTTACTATTATCTAAGAGCATAGGAGTGATTATTCTTCCAGCAGTTCCATTTTTAACCATGGATTTTTGTTGCATTCTTAAAGAATCTAATTTATCTTTATACTTTGTACTATCAGAAAAGCTATATTGTCTTTCAAAGAAACCAAATTCCTGCAAATTTAGATTGCCATTTGCGATGGCAATTTCCTCGTTTAATTGAGCTAACTCATTTCTCTTCTGGGCAAGTTCAGTATCTAGCGAGATTACTTCTTTCCCTTTTTTTATTTGTTGCTCTAATTTGGCTAGATCTACCTTTTTTACTTCAATATCATCGGTAAGTTTTTGTAACTTAGCTTCTAATATTTCATCTTTTGGTTTTCCAAAATTAAATAATCCCATAATTTTTAATCAAACTCTTCTTTCCCAAACTCCTCAACCTCATCCGGCACACTACTAAACAAAGTCACGTGTCCCATCTTGCGGTTGTGCTTCGCTTCTATTTTACCATACAGGTGGAGGTGGGCGCTTGGATTTTCTGTGGCATATTTCTCAGCGGCCTCGACATGCTGGCCCAGAACATTGAGCATGACGGCTGGTGCATGTAGGTGGATAGCTGGCAATGGTGCTCCGAGAACACCGAGAATATGGGTGTCAAACTGGGAGAAGTCGCAGGCTTCAATGGAGTAGTGGCCAGAATTGTGTGGACGTGGCGCAATTTCATTGACAATGATGTCATCAGCAGTCGCAAACATTTCCACACAGAGAGTTCCTGACAAGTTCAGCTGTTCAGCAATTCGCACTGCCATGGCTTTGGCTTTATCAGCCAGACTTTCTGAAATGCGAGCTGGGACAATGGTTTTCGAAAGAATGTTGTTGCGGTGGATATTTTCCTGAACCGGGAAAACTGTCACGTCCTTGCCATTTCCTGACACGATGACAGAAATCTCAAGGTCAAAGTTGACAAATTCCTCCAAAACACAGTCTGCTGAGTCTGCTAGTGCATAGGCTTCTTCCAAGTCTGCTTCTGAGCGAATGACCTTTTGCCCATGTCCATCGTAGCCACCGGTCGCAGTCTTAAGGACATAGTTTTTAGAAAGGTCGATATCTGCCAAATCCTGGCTTGAAGTCACAACCTTGTAGGGTGCCACAGTGACTTGTGCCTTGTTTGAGAGAAAGTCCTTTTCAAAAATACGATTTTGAGAAATACGGAGCAGATCTGTCCCTTGAGGGAGTTGACCATCCTTGATGACAGCATCCAAACCATCGGCATCGACATTCTCAAACTCATAGGTGAGGACATCGCAACGCTCCGCCAACTGACGAAGGGCATCCACATCATTATAAGGCGCCACGATGATTTCCGCCACACGAGAGGCTGGGCAATCCGCCGCAGGATCCAGCGCGATAACCTTGTGTCCCATGTAGATAGCAGAAATAGCCATCATCTGACCCAGCTGACCACCACCGATAATTCCGATTGTTTTAGATGAGCTCATTTGTCGACTCCTCTGCGATTTTTCCTTGTTCTTCTGCAAAATCTGCCAAAGCTGTCGCAATAGCCTGATCCTCTACCGAGAGAAGACGGAGGGCAAAGAGAGCAGCGTTTGTCGCCCCTGCTTCACCGATAGCCATAGTTGCGACTGGTACTCCACCTGGCATCTGTACGATCGAGTAGAGCGAGTCCACGCCACTAAGAGCACGTGATTTGACTGGTACTCCAATAACAGGTAGTGTGGTTTTGGCTGCTACCATACCTGGCAAATGAGCTGCGCCACCAGCACCTGCAATGATAACCTTGATGCCACGGCTACGAGCTTCTTCGGCATGTTTGAACATGAGATCAGGTGTACGGTGGGCAGAGACAACTTTCTTTTCGTAGACTACACCGAAGCGGTCTAGGACTTCTGCTGTTTTTTTCATGGTTGCCCAGTCGGATTTTGAGCCCATGATGATGGAAATTACTGGTTTCATTTCTTCTCCTTTTTCTTCCTTTCAACAATCACCTTAGGTTGTGAGGGACGGCAGCAGCCACCAAAGGTGTCTCATGCCTAAATCGGAAGCCCAAGGTCTTCCGATTTCCCTGAACGATTGGCTTATAATCCAATCGTTCTTTCACAACGGCGGTGATTGCTCTATATCAGCTCGCTTTCGCTCGCCATGACAAAGTTAGTATCTGTTAATCTTTTATTGCTTTACTACCAATGTCGTTTCGGTAGAAGAGGCCTTCTGTGTTTTGTTTGTTGAGCTGGTTGTAGATGATATTTTGGGCTTCTTTGACAGTATCTGCTGTGGTAACCAGCATGTAGACACGTCCACCATTTGAGAGGAGGTCTTGGCCATTTTCAGCGAATTTAGCACCGGCATAGTATGTGATGATGTCACCGTCTGTCTTGGCTGGAAGCTTGACACCCTTCTCATAAGCGAGGGGGTATCCGTTTGATGCTACAACCACGCCCAATGTCACACCCTTGTCTGTCCAAGTGATGGCCGGCTCTTTGCTATCCAAAATGTCGGTGATGTTTTGTGCAAAGTCAGATATCAAACGAGGCAAGATGATTTGCGTTTCAGGATCGCCAAAACGAGCGTTGAACTCGATGACTTTGGGTCCATCAGCTGTCAAGATAAGACCAGCGTAAAGGACACCAAGATACGGACAACCTTCTTTAATCATCCCTTCGAGGACTGGCTTGACAATAGTCTCCACTGCCGTATCAACTACACTCTGTGGTAAGTGTGGAACTGGCGCATAGGCACCCATCCCCCCAGTGTTAGGACCTTTGTCGCCATCATATGCACGTTTGTGGTCCTGAGCCGTAGGCATGATGTAGAACTTGTCCCCATTGACAAAGGCAAAGAGAGAGAATTCTTCTCCATCCAGGAATTCCTCGATGACCACACGCGCACCTGAGTCACCGAATTTATTGTCCAAAAGCATCTCATGAGCAGCTTCAACTGCTTGCTCAACCGTCTCCGCAACAACGACACCTTTCCCAAGAGCCAAGCCATCCGCCTTGACGACGATTGGAGCGCCTTTCTCCTCGATATACGTCTTAGCTTCCTCGAAATTTGAAAATGTGCCATAGGCTGCTGTCGGAACGTTGTATTTGACCATGATTTCCTTAGCAAAATCCTTAGACCACTCAAGTTCAGCCGCAGCCTTGGTCGGACCAAACGCCTTGAGACCAGCTTCATTGAAATCATCCACGATTCCAGCGGCAAGAGCATCATCTGGGCCAATAAAGGTCCAAGCAATATCGTTGGCTTTTGCAAAGTCAATCAATTTAGAATGTTCGGAAATAGAGATGTTTACCAATTCCAGACCATCCAGAGTCATCCCGTCATTACCAGGAGCCACAAAAACCTGCTCAACGTTTGTAGACTCCAACAACTTCTTGGCAATCGCATACTCACGACCGCCCGAACCGACAACCAACAGTTTCATCTCTCAACCTCTTTTGCGAATTATTTACTAATATTATATCATAAACGTTCGCTTTAATCTTGTTTCGCTTAGCTTTTTAATCAAAAAAAGGAAAGAAACTGTTTTCTTCCCTTTTCTTTTCTTAATGTCTAAAATGTCTCACGCCTGTGAAGACCATAGTCAAGCCGTATTTATCAGCAGCTTCGATAGACTCTTGGTCACGGACTGACCCCCCTGGCTGGATGATGGCCTTGATACCTGCCTTGGCGATTTCTTCCACATTATCCGCAAATGGGAAGAAGGCATCCGAAGCAAGGACAGCGCCGTCAAGGCGGTTTTTAGCTTGGTCAATAGCAATACGAACTGAAGCCACACGGTTAGTTTGACCTGGGCCAACACCAAGTGTCATGTGGTCATTAGTCACGATGATTCCGTTTGATTTGACATACTTGATAGCCTTCCAAGCAAACTCAAGAGCTGTCGCTTCTGTCTCAGTTGGTTGACGTTTGGTAACCACTTGCCAGTCAGCTGGACTTTCTTTCACAACGTCTTGGTTTTGAACGAGAAGACCACCAACAACACCAGTGTATTCTGCTTCCACTTCACTAGCATCTTGAGCGTCAAATGGCAAGGCAAGGATACGCAAGTTTTTCTTCTTAGTTGTCAAGATTTCAAGCGCTTCGTCAGAATAGCTTGGCGCGATGATGATTTCAAGGAAAACGCCGTGCATCTTCTCAGCTGTCGCAGCATCTACCTCACGGTTAAGAACGACGATTCCACCAAAGATAGACACTGGATCAGACTCATAAGCGTAGTCCCAAGCAGTCTCGATGTCATCAGCCTGACCGATTCCACATGGGTTCATGTGTTTCAACGCCACAACGGTTGGACGGTCTTTGAAATCACGGATGATCCTGATTGCTGCATCCGCGTCACGGATATTGTTGAAGGACAATTCCTTCCCGTTGAGCTGTTTCGCTGAAGCAATCGAATAGTCAGTCGGTATAGCTTTTTGGTAGAAATCTGCATCTTGTTGAGGGTTTTCACCGTAACGCATTGGTTGCTTAAGGTCATAAGTCAAAGTGAGTTTCTCAGGTTTACTTTCCCCTACTTGAGCTGTGAAGTATTCTGCAATCAAGGCATCGTAAGCCGCTGTGTGACGGAATACTTTTGCTGCCAAACGTTGGCGAGTTTCGTAAGAGGTTTCACCGTTTGCTGCCAATTCGTCCAAAACTACAGCGTAGTCAGCAGGATCTACCACAACTGTGACGCTAGCGTGGTTCTTCGCTGCAGAACGAAGCATAGATGGACCACCGATATCGATGTTTTCAACTGCATCAGCGTAAGTCACGTCTGGTTTGAGGATGGTTTCCTTAAATGGGTAAAGGTTGACTACTACAAGGTCGATCAATTCGATATTATTATCCTTAGCAGCTTCTAGGTGACTATCAAGGTCACGACGAGCGAGGAGGCCTCCGTGGATATTTGGGTGGAGGGTCTTGACACGACCATCCATCATTTCTGGGAAACCAGTCACATCATCGATGGCAATGGTATCAACACCAGCATTGTCAAGTGCAACCTTGGTACCACCTGTTGAGATGATATCCCAACCGAGTTTTTTGAGTTCTTGGGCAAATTCAACAATGCCCGCTTTGTCTGAGACACTAATTAGTGCGCGTTTAGTCATTTTCTTTCTTTTCCTTTTTTAAAAAAGTTCTTCATCTGCTACAGTCAAAAATGTTTTTTTCAACTCTAGGACTTCCTTATTTTCGTGTAGCCCCCAAACGTTCCAAAACTTCTGGATAGAGTTTGTACTCTGTTTCGTGGATGCGAGTCTCGAAAGTATCAAGGGTATCTCCTTCAAGGCGTGGCACACGGACTTGTTTGATAACCTTACCGGTATCAACACCAGAGTCCACCCAGTGAATAGTCACGCCAGACTGGTCCACACCTGCATTCCAAGCATCCTCAATACCATGAGCGCCTGGAAATTCAGGGAGAAAAGCTGGGTGAATATTGATGATGCGAGCTTCATAAGCCGCTAGCAAGGTTGGACCGACGATTTTCATATAGCCTGCGAGACAAACCAAGTCAATCTCGTGCTCATCCAAGAGCTCGACAATGGCTCCTTCGTAGTCTGCTTTGCTCTCAAACTCCTTGAGTTCGAAGGCATAAGATAAAACCCCTAGCTTTTCGGCACGTTCTAAAACGTAGGCATCCCGGTGATCTGAAAAGACAAATTCTACTGGAAATTGTTCCGCAATCACCTGAAAGTTTGAGCCGTTACCAGAGGCAAAAACAGCAATTTTTTTAGCCATTATTTAATCACCACACTTGCGCCATCTTTCTTCACAATTCGACCGATTTCATAAACAGGTTCGTCAAGAAGTTCTTTGACACGTTCCACATTCTCTGGTTTTACTGCAAGCATGAGACCGATACCCATGTTGAAGATTTCAAACATTTCTTCGTGTTTGATTTGGCCATATTTTTCAAGGGCTTTGAAAATTGGAAGAACTGGAACTTTGCTTTCGTCAACTTCAGCAGCCAAATCATCCGCGAACATACGTGGTACATTTTCGATGAAACCACCACCTGTGATGTGGGCAATACCATTCACCAATTCCTCTTTAATGAGTGGCAAGACAGCCTTGACATAGATACGAGTTGGCTCCAAAAGAACGTCTTTGAGTTTCTTGCCTTCCAATTCTGGCAAGACTTCCTCACCTGTATAATCGGCAAAAACACGACGGACGAGCGAGTAACCATTTGAGTGGATACCACTGGAAGCAAGTCCGAGAAGGACGTCTCCCTCTGCTACTTTTGAACCGTCGATGATTTGGCTTTTTTCAGCTACACCTACTGCGAAACCAGCCAAGTCATAGTCGTCTTCACCATACATACCAGGCATTTCAGCAGTTTCCCCACCGATGAGGGCCGCACCTGCTTGTACACAACCTTCAGCCACACCAGCTACAACCTGTTCTAGTTTAGCTGGTTCATTTTTACCAGTTGCGATATAGTCCAAGAAGTAGAGGGGCTCCGCACCTGCAGCAATGATGTCATTGACACACATAGCCACACAGTCTTGTCCGATGGTATCGTGTTTGTCATACTTGATAGCAAGCATGAGCTTGGTTCCAACACCGTCAGTTCCTGAGATCAAAACAGGCTCTTTAACACCTGTTTTTGAAAGGTCAAACATACCACCAAAACCACCAAGAGCTCCCATAACACCTGCACGCTCCGTACGTGCCACGTGTTTTTTAATTCGTTCAACAACTTCATAACCCGCTTCAACATCCACACCAGACTGCGCATAAGCATTTTTATTCGTCATTTTCATCTCCTTTTCCTTTGCTTCTCTGGAGAATTATTCTTCTACCAATTAATAAAAACTCGTCTTTTCGCCTAAACTTCTACGGTACTCTTCTTCGTAATCGTAGAGAGGCGTTGGGTAATCCCCATCAAAGTAAGACACGCAGAGCCCACCATTTGGTGCATCTGTTTCAATGCCGATAGAGTCAATTAATCCCTCAATAGAAAGATAAGTTAGACTGTCTGCACCAATGATTTGGCAGGTTTCTTCTACCGTATGATTGGCTGCTATCAACTCCTGACGGGTCTGAATGTCAATCCCGTAGAAACATGGGTAGGCTAGAGCTGGACTTCCAATAGCAACGTGGACTTCAGATGCACCAGCTTCCTTCAGCAACTGAACAATTCGACGTGATGTTGTTCCTCGTACAATGGAGTCATCGATCATAACGACACGTTTACCTTTTACAACACCAGAAACAGCAGATAACTTCATACGTACCCCTTGCTCTCGCAACTCTTGAGTTGGTTGGATAAAGGTGCGTTGGGTGTACTGATTCTTGATGAGACCCATTTCATTTGGCAGACCTGATTCTTCGGCAAAGCCCATAGCTGCACTGAGTGAGGAATTGGGTACCCCCACCACAATATCCGCCTCATGCTTAAATTCACGGGCTAGCTGGGCTCCCATTCTCTTTCGAGCTGTATGGACATTAACTCCATGGATATTAGAGTCGGGACGTGCAAAGTAGATATACTCCATGGAACAGATAGCTAATTGAGTTTCATCTGTATAACTATCATACTGGATACCACTATCATCAATAATGACAATCTCACCAGGTTTCACATCACGAATCCACTCTGCTCCAATAACCTCAAAAGCACAGGTTTCAGAAGAAACAACCACTGCTCCATTAGCTAATTTCCCGATAGAAAGGGGACGGAAACCATTTGGATCTAAAGCTGCAATCAGCTTATCTTCAAACATTAAGAGGTAGGCAAAACCACCTTTGACAAGGCTGAGCGCTTCTTTGACTTTCCCCATCAGGCTTGGATTGTGACTTCGGCGAATCAAATGAGCCAGAATCTCTGAATCAGAGGTCGAGCTAAAAATTGCTCCTCTTTGTTCTAGTTCTGTCTTTAGAGATGCAGCATTGGTCAAATTCCCATTATGAGCCAAACCAAACTGCATATCATGAAAGCGAAAGAAGAAGGGTTGAATATTGTCAACAGACGCTTCTCCAGCAGTCGCATAACGCACATGTCCAATAGCTCCTGCTCCTGTCAGTTTATCCAATTTCGCTGGATTTCTAAAAACTTCTGATAGGAGCCCCATATCACGATGGCGTTTCAATTTTCCTTGATCATTAGAGAGAATACCTGCCCCCTCCTGACCGCGGTGTTGAAGACTATGGAGTCCAAAATAAGTTAATTTAGCAGCTTCGGGATGACCCCAAATACCAAACACGCCACATTCCTCATTAAGAGATTTTACTTCGTATGTCATTTTTTATACCTAATTTATATTTATGTATCATTCCTTTAGTAGCAGGAACGCTCTCAACAACAAATCATTTGCAATTATCGCAAGTTAAGTCTACTTGATTTTAGATTTACTGATGATTATCTATTAGAAAATCTACAAATCTTATTTCCCAGTAAAGTATTTCACAGCTGATGCAAAGAGATGTTGGTCTTTATTTCCTGGAATATTTTGGAAGAGACCGTCTTCAAAACGTTCTGAGTGACCCATCTTCCCAATGATTTGACCGTTCTTACTTGTAATACCTTCGATAGCATTGACAGATCCGTTAGGATTGTATTTTGAATCCATGCTTGGTTTACCGTCAAAGTCAACATATTGGGTAAAGATTTGACCATTGTCACGAAGCTCTGCGAATTCCTCGGCTGTCACGACAAACTTCCCTTCACCGTGTGATACTGGGATGGCATGGATGTCACCAACCTTCACTCCAGCAAGCCATGGTGAGTTGGTGTTAGCAATACGTGTTTCCACCATCTTCGCCACGTGCTGGTTGGCATCATTGTAGAAGAGAGTTGGGCTCGTACTGCTTGCATCTTCAAAGTTACCGTATGGAAGGAGACCTGATTTGACAAGAGCTTGGAATCCGTTACAGATACCAATGATTAATCCACCACTTTCGATGAAGCTATCGATAGCTTCACGCACTTTTTCGTTAAGCAAGATATTAACGATAAATTTAGCTGATCCATCTGGTTCATCGGCTGCTGAGAAGCCACCGGCAAAGAAGAGAATATTGGCTTTCTCTATGTTGTCAACCATGGTCTCAACAGATTTGACAATCGCTTCTTCGTTGAGTGTGACAAATGGTACCAAGTTGACTTTCGCACCTTCTTTTTCAAAGGCCTTAGCGGAGTCATATTCTGAGTTGGTACCTGGGAATACTGGAATGTAAACCACTGGTGTCTCAACTGTTTCTTTAGCTTTGATCACAACATCTGACGTTACAGCAGGCACTTCTTCGATTTCAGTTGCCTGTGCAAATTCCGTTGGGTAAACTTCTTCCAATTTACCTTGGAAGGCACTGTCAAGTTTGTGTCCATCAAGCGTTACACCATTGACAACTAGTGTAAAGTCAGTTTCTGTTTGTCCAATCTTGGCAACACCTGCAATTTCTTCAGGCGATGTGAAGATGAATCCACCTAATTGAGCTGTCAAGCTAGTGTCAAGGTCAGCTAATTCAACGTTAGCTCCGATATGGTTACCAAATGTTGCAAGGGCAAGAGCTTCAACCACACCACCATATTTAACAGCTGATGCAGCTGTCACTTTGTGGTCAGCTTGGATAGCTTCAAATTGAGTAAAGTTAGATTTAATAAGATCGAAGTCAATTTCTTGTGCCAAAGCTTGACCAGGAATGTAGTAAATATTCTCACCAGCAGCTTTGAATTCTGGAGAAAGAACCTTACGGCTATCTGCAGTTGTGACACCAAAAGCAACCAAGGTTGGTGGTACGGTTAATTCTTCAAAGGTACCAGACATAGAGTCTTTCCCACCGATAGATGGCAAACCAAGTTGAATCTGAGCTTCAATGGATCCAAGAAGAGCTGCTACTGGTTGACCAAAACGCTCTGCTTGTTTATCCATCCGCTCGAAGTATTCTTGATAAGAGAATCGAGCCTTAGACCAGTTGGCACCAGCAGCAACCAAACGAGCGGTTGCTTCGATGACTGCATAAGCCGCACCATGATATGGAGACCATTCGGCGATATAAGGGTTGAACCCTTGCGCCATAACAGAAGCAGTTGTTGTCACGCCATGTTGAACTGGCAATTTCTGTACAGAAGCTTCCGTTGGTGTGATTTGATAGCGACCTCCAAGTGGGTGATTGACTGTTGAACGACCAACTGAGCTATCAAAGATGGTTTGTAGCCCTTTTTGACTAGCATGGTTGAGGTCAGACAAGACTTTGATAGTATCAAATTCCAGTGTTTCAGCAGATGTTTGACGTTCTTCTGGAAGCTTGACATCCTTGTCAAGCACCTTAGCATCTACGACTACACGCACACCGTTCGTATCAAGGAAACGACGTTCCAAATCAACGATAGTTTCGCCATTCCAGTGCATAACAAGATTTGGTTTTTCAGTCACTGTCGCAACGACAACAGCATCAATGTTTTCCTTGTTACATTCTGCTATGAAGGCATCTACATCTTCTGGACGAACTACCACGGCCATCCGTTCTTGAGATTCAGAGATAGCAATTTCTGTACCATTCAAGCCTTGATATTTAAGAGGCACCTTGTTAAGGTTGATTTCAAGACCATCTGCTAATTCACCGATAGCCACACAGACCCCACCAGCACCAAAGTCATTTGATTTCTTGATAAGACGTGTCACTTCCCCATTACGGAAAAGACGTTGAATCTTACGTTCTTCAATGGCGTTCCCTTTTTGAACCTCAGCACCAGCTGTTTCAACAGATTCAACCGTTTGAACTTTAGAAGAACCTGTCGCACCACCGACACCGTCACGTCCAGTTTTACCACCGAGGAGGATAATAGCGTCGCCAGCTTCCGGTTTTTCACGGACCACATTGCCCTTAGGAGCCGCACCAACAACTGCACCTAGCTCCATCCGCTTAGCAACGAAACCTGGGTGGAAGTATTCACGAACGTAAGTTGTTGCAAGACCAATTTGGTTACCGTATGAAGAATAACCGTGAGCCGCTGTTTTAGAAATGACTTGTTGTGGCAATTTACCAGCACGAGTTTCAGCAATTGGTGTTGTAATATCACCAGCACCTGAGATACGCATAGCTTGGTAAACGTATGAACGACCTGACAATGGGTCACGAATAGCCCCACCGATACAAGTAGCCGCTCCACCAAATGGTTCAATTTCCGTTGGGTGGTTGTGAGTTTCATTTTTGAACATGAGAAGCCATGGTTCTTTGACACCATTGACATCCACCTCAATTTCAACTGAGCAGGCATTGATTTCATCAGATACTTCCATGTCATCCAAACGACCATTAGCACGCTCATAACGACCAAAAATAGTCGCCATATCCATCAAGGTCTGAGGTTTTTCCGTACGTCCCAACTCATCACGCATGGCGATATATTTGTCATAAGTCGCTTGCAATTGTTTTTGGAATTTAGAAGCTGAGAAGTCGATGTTTTTCAACTCAGTTTCGAAAGTGGTGTGACGACAGTGGTCAGACCAGTAAGTATCCAAGACCTTCAGTTCCGTCTCAGTTGGCACCCGTCCAATAGACTTGAAGTAATCTTGAATGAAGAGAAGATCATCCACTTCCATGGCCAAGCCTTGCTCAGCCTTATACTGTGCAAAATCTTCTGCAGTATATGTTTCAAAGAAATCCAAGCTTGGAATGGTCTTGTCAGACTCAGAGAAATCCTGTTTCGCAATACCAACAGTGATATCTTTGAAACGAGAATCCACTGGATTCAAGAGGTAGTTCTTGACAGCTTCCAACTCATTCACATCAATATCCTTGTTAACCAAGTAGAGTTGTGCTGTATTAACCGTTACATCATTTGAACTACCAAGCAACAGCAAAGCTTCCTGTGAAGAAGCTGCACGTTGGTCAAATTGACCAGGCAAGCTTTCGATAGCAAAGAAAGTATAATTCTCAAGATCAGCCTGAACCGCAGCTTCATCTAAAACAGTATCGGTCACTTGCTCAGAGAAGATGTGTTTTTCCGCACGCGCAAACAAATCCTCTGCCAAATTAAAGACATCGTAAACCTGAACAATACGAAGATCCTTCAAGGTTTTCAACTGAAGATTATGCTGCAATTCCTTTACTAAAGAGTCCGATTTCACACGAAAATCAGCTTTTTTCTCAACGAAAATACGTTTATCCATTTTCTTTCCTTTATCTATTTCTATTTAAAAATTGTAGTGACGACCAAGTAAAACTTTACTTCAATCCCTGCAGTTTTTCCCAAACAATCTCGTAAACGTCGGTTAATTCACCTAGACCTCTACGGAGTGTAAAGGTCCGGGGGACCTTTGCAGCCTGAGTCCATACATCTGAGAGACGAAGGTTTTCCGTTTCTAACAGCTTATTTCAAAGCTTGCAATTTTTCCCAGACAATCTCGTAGACGTCGGTTAATTCACCTAGACCTCTACGGAGTGTAAAGGTCCGGGGGACCTTTGCAGCCTGAGTCCATACATCTGAGAGACGAAGGTTTTCCGTTTCTAACAGCTTATTTCAAAGCTTGCAATTTT
>NZ_JAJNSC010000027.1:0-44524 GCF_027497975.1 Streptococcus sp. SM5
TCGTCGGGCTCATAACCCGAAGGTCGTAGGTTCAAATCCTGCTCCCGCAATAAGGCTCGGTAGCTCAGTTGGTAGAGCAATGGATTGAAGCTCCATGTGTCGGCGGTTCGATTCCGTCTCGCGCCATTTTTTTAATAAGATCTATGCGGGTGTAGTTTAGTGGTAAAACTACAGCCTTCCAAGCTGTTGTCGCGAGTTCGATTCTCGTCACCCGCTTTGAACTTTGTTCAAGTACCAAGTTTTTTACTTGGGCGCGTAGCTCAGGTGGTTAGAGCGCACGCCTGATAAGCGTGAGGTCGGTGGTTCGAGTCCACTCGTGCCCATTAATAGGAGAATTACTCAAGAGGCTGAAGAGGACGGTTTGCTAAATCGTTAGGTCGGGTAACCGGCGCAAGGGTTCGAATCCCTTATTCTCCGTTTAATTTCGACTCTCTGTCAACTGTAGTGGGTTGAAGAAAAGCTAAGTTCTAGGAAGGAGACATTTCGTCCTTTCTTTTTTGGTATTCAGAGCGATAAAAAGACTCCATAATATTTGTAGTGGGTACCCCCCTATAAATATTATGGAGCCTATTTTTATGTAGAAAAAAGTTCCATATGATCCATAATGAAAAGCAACCAAACCATCATTAGAAAGAATCATATGGAATAGTTACATTTTATCACAAAATTGTTCGATATCAAAGACCAAAATATCAAGATTTTAGATATCGTCAATAGGGATACTCACAAGGAAATCATCGCGAAACTGGATTACAATGCCCCATCTTGTCCTAGTTCTGGAAGTCAAATGAAGAAATATGACTTTCAAAAACCGTCTAAGATCCCTTACCTAGAAACGACTGGTATTCCTACTAGAATTCTCCTTAAAATGGCTCTTTTTCAACTGTATAGGGCTGCAGAAAAGCTAAAATCTTTATATATTGTCGATTCTATGGTTGTGCTAGTTTATTATTACTTCCAACTCTTGAGTGAAATTTCTCCGCTATTGAGCCAGATTTCTTTTCCGTTATCACATTGAACTAAAAGTTTGCCATTTTCTGAGATATCTTTAGCAAGTCCCTTGTAGTCTTTTTGATCTAGTGTGAAAGTAACTTCTTTTCCTAGAACGAATGACTGTTTTTTGTATAGGTATAATAGTTCTTCTGCTGGTGTTTCGAAGAAAGTCCGCCAGATTTCTATGATTAATTCATTTCTGGTAATAGGTGCTGGTGTTTTAAATAAACTAGCAGCTTTTTCTTTTAATTCCTGAGGAAAGTCTTTAATAGTGAAATTAATACCTACTCCAATAATGATATCTGTGACTAAGCCAGTTTCTACAGAGGTCATTGCCTCAGTAAGGATTCCTCCAATTTTATGATTGTTTAGGTAGATATCATTGACCCATTTTATGTCGACATCAATTAAAGTTAGGTTCTTAATGGCTTTGTAGACAGCTCCTGCTACAAGTAGTGTGTAGGATGGTAATTGGTCATAGGGCAGATTGGGTTTAAGATGGAGTGTCATATAAATGCCACCTTGTGGGGAGTAGAAAGAACGTTGAAAACGTCCTCGGCCAGCTGTTTGATAGGAAGCTAGATAGAGGGTGTTTGCTTCATTTCCTAAATCAATTGCTTCTTTTGCATCGAGTTGTGTTGATCTTGTTTCGGGTTTAAAACTGATTTTAATTGGAAGATTTTGTTCTAGAAGTTCTGGAAGAATAAGGTCTCCGTTCACCAGTTTATAGCCTTTGTTTTTGATACTATCAATTTCAATGCCTTCTTGTTCTAAACGCTTGATGGCTTTCCAAATTGATGTTCGAGTCAGTGATAGTTCTTCTGCAATCTTTTCTCCGCTGATATAATCGGTTTCTTTAGTTAGAATCTGATAGACAGCTTGGTAGGATTTCATGGGTTTCCTTTCTTTAAGAATAGTATATGATTTGATTTTAGTTTGGATAGTTGCTTCTAATCTATATTTTATTACTACTATTTTAACATATGCCTACTATTTTCGGCACGTTTTTTTAGAGTGAATCTAGTCATTAAGCTTGAGTTGTGAAATCTCAGTATTTTTGCTCCCTTTTTTACCTAGTAAACGTTTCCTTTGTTTTCAAATTGCTAAAAAAGTGGTACAATAAAGGGTAGCTTACTATTATCTGAATCAACTGATTTGGAGAGAAAGGATTCATTTTGAAATCAATAGGCTTTATTGAAAAGCTGAAAGGGTTGTCTAGTAAAGAACTGATTTTATTGGGAATCATCCTGAGTATCTTTTTACCCTTTTATCTTTTTGTAGTTGTATTCTGTTTATATATTATCAGTTTGATTTTTACAGGAGATATGAAAAGTATTCTTCAGAAAATGGGGGAGCATCCGATGCTACTTCTTTTTCTTGGCTATAGTACTGTTATATCCACTTTTGCTCAAAATTGGATGGGTCTTGTGGCTTCAGTAGGAATTTTTCTATTTACTGTTTTCTTTTTGCACTATCAGTCGATTTTATCACATAAATTCTTTCGATTGATTTTGCAGCTCGTCTTGTTTGGTAGCGTCTTGTCAGCTGCTTTTGCGAGTTTAGAACATTTCCAAATTGTAAAGAAATTTAACTATGCTTTTCTTTCACCCAATATGCAGGTGTGGCATCAAAATCGTGCAGAAGTGACCTTCTTTAATCCTAATTATTATGGAATTATTTGTTGTTTCTGTATCATGATTGCCTTCTATCTGTTTACAACGACCAAGTTGAATTGGTTGAAAGTATTCTGTGTGATTGCAGGCTTTGTGAATCTCTTTGGTTTGAACTTTACGCAAAATCGAACTGCCTTTCCTGCTATTATCGCTGGAGCCATTATTTATCTCTTTACGACCATTAAAAATTGGAAGGCCTTTTGGCTTAGTATTGGGGTCTTTGCGATTGGCTTGAGCTTCCTCTTTTCTAGTGATTTGGGAGTTCGGATGGGGACTTTAGACTCTTCTATGGAAGAACGCATTTCTATCTGGGATGCTGGGATGGCCTTATTTAAGCAAAATCCTTTCTGGGGTGAGGGGCCATTGACCTATATGCACTCGTATCCTCGGATAAATGCTCCTTATCATGAACATGCTCACAGTCTTTATATTGATACGATTCTGAGTTACGGAATTGTAGGGACTATTTTACTAGTTTTGTCTTCTGTGGCTCCTGTTCGCTTGATGATGGATATGAGTCAGGAGTCGGGGAAACGCCCGATTATCGGTCTTTATCTATCTTTCCTTACAGTGGTTGCTGTGCACGGAATCTTTGATCTGGCCCTCTTCTGGATTCAATCAGGTTTCATTTTCTTGCTAGTTATGTGCAGTGTTCCATTGGAGCATCGAACGTTGGTATCGGACATGACGGATTAAGTTTATAAGATTGAAATCTTCTACCTTGGGTAGGAGATTTTTTTACTGGGAAAAATTATTTCTAAATCGAAATAGTTGACAGTTAGAATAATGAGTGTTACAATTATTTTATTCATTTCGATATCGAAATAAATTGGAGGTGTCATGAAAGATAGTCATTTGCTAGCCCATCATATTCGTTTGTTGAATGGGCGGATTTTTCAAAAGTTACTGAGCCAAGATTCTGAGGCTCTTTATAGGGGTGAACAGGGCAAGATTTTAGCGGTTTTATGGAATAGTGAAACTGGCTGCGCAACTGCGACAGATATTGCTTTGGCGACTGGACTTGCTAATAATACGCTGACGACTATGATTAAAAAGCTAGAGGAACAAAATCTTGTAACTATTAGTCCATGTGGAGAAGATAAGCGTAAGAAGTATTTGGTTTTAACAGAGTTGGGGCAGTCTCAGAAAGAAGTGGGGCATCGTGTCAGTCAGAAATTGGATACGATCTTTTACAAAGGATTTTCAGAAGAAGAAATTCGTCAGTTTGAAGCCTTTCAAGAAAGAATTTTGGCTAATCTGAAAGAGGAGGAAAATGAGGTTTAAATCATGTCACAACAAGTGAAAAATGCTCATAACCTATACATTCATGCCATTCAAAACGGACGAGTTGTTGAGGCTCAAGCCCAGTCTGTAGGGGATACTTATATCTAACACTCGACAGGTGTACTTGACGGGAAAGAAGGGTTTGCGGCCTTCTTTGCAAATTTCTTCGAGCGCCATCCAGAGCGTCAGATGAAGATTGTCCGCACTATTGAGGATGGCAATCTGGTCTTTGTTCATGTTCATCAATATCTGAATGGTGGGGAAGCTCAATGGGTGACGACGGATACTTTCCGTGCAGATGAGAATGGACGTATCGTGGAGCATTGGGACGTTATTGACTACTATCGAACGCCTGAAAATGGACAATTAGACCAGATTTTTGGCGATTTTAAGATCAAGGATTTGGACAAGACAGCAGAAAATAAAAAAACTGTTCGTCGTTTCTTGACAGAAATTTTCCAAAATGGGGAACTGGAGCAGTGGAGTGATTATGTGGCAGACGATTTGATTCAGCATAATCATGAGATTGGACAAGGAAGTGCTGCTTATAAAAACTATGTGGCTGAATATGGCGTCACTTTTGACTTTGTTTTCCAACTCTTAGGACAAGGAAACTATGTGATCAGCTATGGTCAGACTCAGATTGATGGGCTGGCTTATGCCCAGTATGATATCTTCCGACTAGAAAACGGTAAAATTGTGGAGCATTGGGATAATAAGGAAGTTATGCCTAAGGTAGAAGACTTGACCAACCGAGGTAAGTTTTAAATTGAGGACAAAGAATGATTGAATACAAAAATGTAGCGCTACGCTATACAGAAAAAGATGTTTTGAGAGATGTCAATTTACGGATTGAGAATGGGGAGTTTATGGTTTTAGTTGGACCTTCTGGGTCTGGTAAGACGACCATGATTAAGATGATTAACCGTCTTTTGGAACCCACTGATGGAAATATTTATATGGATGGCAAGCGCATCAAAGACTATGATGAGCGTGAACTTCGCCTTTCTACTGGTTATGTTTTACAGGCCATTGCTCTGTTTCCCAATCTAACGGTTGCAGAAAATATTGCCCTGATTCCTGAGATGAAAGGCTGGACTAAGGAAGAAATAGCGAAGAAAACAGAAGAGCTTTTGGCTAAGGTTGGTTTACCAGTAGATGAGTATGGACATCGACTTCCGAGTGAATTATCTGGTGGAGAACAGCAACGGGTCGGCATTGTCCGTGCCATGATTGGCCAGCCTAAGATTCTCCTCATGGATGAGCCCTTTTCGGCCTTGGATGCTATTTCGAGAAAACAGCTACAGGTTCTGACGAAAGAATTGCATAAAGAGTTTGGGATGACAACGATTTTTGTGACCCATGATACGGATGAAGCTTTGAAATTGGCGGACCGTATTGCTGTCTTGCAGGATGGAGAGATTCGTCAGGTGGCGAATCCCGAGACGATTTTAAAAGCTCCTGCAACAGACTTTGTAGCAAACTTGTTTGGAGGTAGTGTTCATGACTAATTTAATTGCAACTTTTCAGGATCGTTTTAGTGATTGGTTGACAGCTCTATCTCAACATTTGCAGTTGTCACTTTTGACCTTGTTGTTGGCTATTTTTATCGCGATTCCCTTGGCTGTTTATCTCCGCTATCATGAGAAGTTGGCCGACTGGGTCTTGCAGATTGCAGGGATTTTCCAGACTATCCCGTCTCTGGCCTTGTTGGGGCTCTTTATCCCCTTGATGGGAATTGGAACCTTGCCGGCTTTAACAGCGCTAGTGATTTATGCGATTTTCCCGATCTTACAAAATACCATCACTGGGTTGAAGGGAATTGATCCAAGTCTGCAAGAGGCTGGGATTGCCTTTGGGATGACTAGGTGGGAGCGCCTCAAGAAGTTTGAAATTCCACTTGCCATGCCTGTCATTATGTCTGGGATTCGCACGGCGGCCGTTTTGATTATCGGTACGGCCACCTTGGCGGCCTTGATTGGTGCAGGGGGACTAGGTTCCTTTATCCTTTTGGGAATTGACCGTAATAATGCCAGTCTGATTTTGATTGGGGCCCTTTCTTCTGCAGTGCTTGCCATTGCCTTTAACTTCCTGCTAAAAGTGATGGAAAAAGCAAAATTGCGGACGATTTTTTCAGGTTTTGCCTTGGTGACAATATTACTCGGTCTGTCTTATAGTCCAGCCCTCTTGGCTCAAAAAGAGAAAGAAAATTTGGTGATTGCTGGGAAATTGGGTCCAGAACCAGAAATTTTGGCCAATATGTATAAGTTGCTGATTGAGGAAAATACCAGTATGACTGCAACTGTTAAACCGAATTTTGGGAAAACAAGCTTCCTCTATGAAGCTCTGAAAAAAGGCGATATTGACATCTATCCTGAATTTACGGGTACGGTGACTGAAAGTTTGCTTCAGCCATCACCAAAAGTGAGTCATGAGCCAGAGCAGGTTTATGATGTGGCGCGTGATGGTATTGCCAAACAGGATCATCTAGCCTATCTCAAACCCATGTCTTATCAAAATACCTACGCTGTAGCTGTTCCGAAGAAAATTGCTCAAGAATATGGCTTGAAGACCATTTCGGACTTGAAAAAAGTGGAAGGACAGTTGAAGGCAGGCTTTACACTCGAATTTAATGACCGTGAAGATGGAAATAAGGGTTTGCAATCAATGTATGGTCTCAATCTCAATGTAGCAACCATGGAGCCAGCTCTTCGCTATCAGGCGATTCAGTCAGGCGATATTCAAATCACAGATGCCTATTCAACAGATGCAGAGTTGGCGCGTTATGATTTGCAGGTCTTGGAAGATGACAAGCAACTCTTCCCACCTTATCAAGGAGCGCCACTCATGAAAGAAGCTCTTCTCAAGAAACATCCTGAGTTGGAGAAAGTTCTCAATAAATTGGCTGGTAAAATTACTGAAAGCCAGATGAGCCAGCTCAACTACCAAGTCGGTGTTGAAGGCAAGTCAGCAGAACAAGTAGCCAAGGAGTTTCTACAAGAACAAGGTTTGTTGAAGAAATAGTTTGAAAAGCTAAATTCAACTTGGTTAAATGTCTATATAGAAGAATGCTCAGACAATGTCGTCTGGGCTTTTTTGGTGTCAGAATTAATGATTTTCATTTTTTAAATGGAAAATAAGAGAAAATTTTCAGGAATTTGCATATTTAACTGTAAAGACACTTGACTATTCACAAAATAGGTGTATAATGTGTTGTGAACTATTTAACAAATAAGGATTTTCAGCTCATGTCGACTAAGGCTAGAAATCATGTGTATAGACAGTTCATTATCTAATAGAGCGTTGCGTCCGAAAGTCTATCCAGACACGGCTCTTTAAAAACAAAAGGAGAAATGATGCATACTTATTTGCAAAAGAAAATTGAAAATATCAAAACAACCCTAGGTGAAATGTCAGATGGTTACCGTCGTATGGTTGCGGCAATGACTGATTTAGGATTTTCAGGAACTATGAAGGCTATCTGGGATGACCTTTTTGCCCATCGTAGTTTTGCCCAGTGGCTTTATTTACTGGTTTTAGGAAGTTTTCCTCTCTGGCTGGAATTGATTTATGAACACCGTATTGTTGATTGGATTGGGATGATTTGTAGCCTGACAGGGATTATCTGTGTTATCTTTGTGTCGGAAGGTCGAGCAAGTAACTATCTTTTTGGCTTGATTAACTCTGTTATCTACCTTATCTTGGCCTTACAGAAAGGCTTTTATGGTGAGGTATTGACGACCCTTTACTTCACGGTCATGCAGCCAATTGGTCCTCTAGTTTGGATTTACCAAGCACAGTTTAAGAAGGAAAAGCAGGAGTTTGTTGCACGTAAACTGGACGGCAAGGGCTGGACAAAGTATCTTTCCATTAGTGTTCTTTGGTGGTTGGCCTTTGGCTTCATTTATCAGTCTATTGGTGCTAATCGTCCCTATCGGGATTCTATCACTGATGCGACCAATGGGGTTGGGCAAATCCTCATGACAGCTGTTTACCGTGAACAGTGGATATTCTGGGCGGCCACCAATGTCTTTTCAATCTATCTTTGGTGGGGAGAAAGCCTGCAAATTCAAGGGAAATATCTAATTTATTTCATCAACAGTCTAGTTGGTTGGTATCAGTGGAGTAAGGCTGCTAAGCAGAATACTGATTTACCTAACTAGGAAAAGATGTTTTAAGTTTTGGGATAAAATAGATAGAGTTGATACTAAAGGATTTTATATGATGGAAAGAGGATCGGCGGATCCTCTTTTATTGAAAAGATAAAAAACTCAGTAGCCTAGGTATAAGGCAACTGAGTTCTACTCTGTATTCAATTTTTAGGAATGAGAAGGTATAGATAAAATTGGACAACTTCCTGTTCTGTGAAATCTTGCCCTTTTTTGAGCCACCAGGTCAATGTTTCGATAAAGTTAGTTACGACAAAATGTTGGAGGTAAGAAGTAGGTAGACTTGGGTGAGTTTGTTTCAAATCAGCAGCCAGCATGGGATAGACGTGGTGCTCCAGTTCTTTATGAAGTTGGCGAAGGAAGTAGTCATTTTTGGAGAATAGCAGACTGGTGATATGGTCTTGGTTTTTCTGAAAATGAAGAAAGAGATGGGCGAGATAAACCTTAGTTGAAATGGATTTTTCTCTTTCAAAAAGATGATGGAAGAGGTAGCGGCAGAGCTGGTCCAGAAGAAGCTCCTTACTCTCATAGTGACAGTAAAAGGTGGATCGTCCCACATCTGCGAGATCAATGATATCCTGAACAGTAGTGGCCTCGTAGCCCTTAGCATTCAAAAGTTGTATAAAAGCTTGATAGATAGCTTTTTTGGTTTTGCTGATACGGCGGTCAATGTTAGTCATATGGACACTTGAGGCAAATTGTTCAGAACTGAATAAAGCTGACGTTTTGCTTCTATCCTTTCTTTGAGTTTTAGTGGATAATGATAATGAACAAGGTGTTCATAAATCTATTATAACAAAGGAATGAGAAATATGAAGGCAAAATATGCTGTTTGGGTGGCTTTTTTCTTAAATTTGATTTATGCTATTGTCGAGTTTATTGCAGGTGGAGTATTTGGTTCGAACGCTGTTCTTGCTGACTCGGTGCATGACTTGGGAGATGCGATTGCAATTGGAGTATCAGCCTTTCTAGAGACCATCTCTAATCGTGAAGAAGACAATCGGTACACCTTAGGCTATAAGCGTTTTAGTCTGCTAGGAGCCTTGGTAACAGCGATAATACTCATGACAGGATCTCTTCTAGTCATTTTGGAAAATGTCACGAAGATTTTAAATCCGCAACCAGTCAATGATGAGGGGATTCTCTGGTTAGGAATTATTGCAGTAAGTATTAATGTGTTAGCGAGTCTAGTGGTTGGTAAGGGAAAGACAAAGAATGAGTCTATTCTGAGTCTGCATTTTCTGGAAGATACCCTAGGGTGGCTGGCTGTCATCCTAATGGCCATTGTTCTTCGATTTACGGACTGGTATATCCTAGATCCACTTTTGTCCCTTGTCATTTCTTTCTTTATTCTTTCAAAAGCTCTTCCACGTTTTTGGTCTACTCTCAAGATTTTCTTGGATGCTGTGCCAGAAGGTCTTGATATCAAGCAAGTGAAGAGTGGTCTGGAGCACTTGGACAATGTGGCCAGTCTTAATCAGCTTAATCTCTGGACTATGGATGGTTTGGAAAAAAATGCCATTGTCCATGTTTGTATAAAAGAAATGGGAAATATGGAAGCTTGTAAAGAATCTATTCGAATTTTCCTCAAAGATTGTGGTTTCCAAAATATTACCATTGAGGTGGATGCTGACCTAGAAACTCACCAAGTACATAAGCGAAAGGTGTGTGACTTGGAGCCGAATCATGGGCATCGTCATTAGAAAAAAAGCGACAAATAATTGGGTACTATCTTATTTGGAATAGAGTAATTCTTTATTATTTAAATAATTTAAAAGATTGGTAAGAGAAGAGCATTGTATAAACTCCATTACATGATTGATAATTATAAAAAATTTTTCGATTAGGTGCAAAATGCTTGACTTGGAGTCAACTCAAAGTTATATAATAAGATAAGTGAGTTAGAATAGCTTAAACTCAGTGAATAAAATGAGAGGAGGTTAGTGTATGAATATTAAATCTGCCAGTGACTTGTTGGGAATTTCGGCGGATACGATTCGGTATTATGAACGAGTTGGTCTTGTACCACCGATTACTCGTACTGCAACTGGGATTCGTAATTTTCAAGACCAGGATATTGAGGCGCTGGAATTTATTAAGTGTTTTCGTTCGGCAGGTGTCTCTGTAGATAGTTTAGTTGACTATATGTCGCTCTACCAAAAGGGGGATGAAACGCGAGAGGAAAGGCTTGGTATTTTAGAAGAGGAAAAGAAAAAATTAGAGGAGCGCTTGTCTCAGTTGCAGGTGGCTTTGAATCGATTAAATCACAAAATTAAACTTTACAAGGAAGGAAAAATTTAAATGAAATCAGCAGTATATACAAAGGCAGGTCAAGTTGGTCTTGCTACAATTGAACGTCCGCAAATTATAGAAGCAGATGATGCTATTATCCGTATTGTCCGTACTTGCGTTTGTGGTTCGGATCTTTGGAGTTACCGGAATCCCAAAATCGAAGAAGGACATAGAAATAGCGGTCATGAGGCGATTGGAATTATCGAAGAAGTTGGTGAGAACGTTACTACAGTAAAAGCAGGTGACTTTGTCATTGCTCCGTTTACACATGGTTGTGGTCAGTGTGACGCCTGTCTTGCTGGCTTTGACGGTTCTTGCGATAATCATATTGGTAATAACTTGGGAGGCGATTTTCAGGCGGAATATATTCGTTTTCACTATGCAAACTGGGCGCTGGTTAAAATCCCTGGACAACCTTCTGACTACACAGAAGGTATGCTAAAGTCCCTCTTGACTCTTGCAGATGTTATGCCGACAGGCTATCATGCGGCGCGTGTTGCTAATGTTCAAAAAGGGGATAAGGTTGTGGTCATTGGTGATGGTGCTGTAGGTCAATGTGCTGTCATCGCGGCGAAGATGCGTGGTGCGTCGCAAATTATCCTCATGAGTCGTCATGAAGATCGTCAAAAGATGGCTCTGGAGTCGGGTGCGACAGCTTTTGTAGCTGAGCGAGGTCAAGAAGGTATTGCCAAGGTGCGTGAAATTCTCAGTGGCGGAGCGGACGCAGCACTTGAATGTGTTGGTACGGAGGCTGCTGTAGAACAGGCGCTAGGTGTCCTTCATAATGGAGGGCGTATGGGATTTGTAGGAGTCCCACACTATAATAATCGTGCTCTTGGTTCGACATTTATGCAAAATATCTCTGTAGCAGGTGGGGCAGCTTCTGCGACAACATATGATAAGCAATTTTTACTAAAAGCCGTCCTTGATGGTGATATCAATCCAGGCCGTGTCTTTACTTCAAGCTATAAATTAGAAGATATTGATCAAGCTTATAAAGATATGGATGAACGTAAGACCATTAAGTCTATGATTGTGATGGCCTAAAAAAGAAAATCCTAATGGAGATTTGAGACTCTCTATTAGGATTTTTTGTCATTTTTAATTTGTGGAGTTATGGCAGAGTACTCTCTCTCAATGTCAGTCTGGTTCCCAGCATGGTTAGGCTAGGGATTTTCCGACCGTGGAGTACTTCCTTATTAAGAATATCCATACCTGCTCGGCCCATTTCTTCGGTATAGACGGTGATGCTAGAGAGGGGAGGATAGACTTGCTTGGTCAGGCTAGTATCGTTAAAGGAAATAAGACTGACGCGGTCTGGCAGGTTGATTCCAGCTTCTTGGAGCGCACGGAGGGAACCGATAGCTAAACTATCGCTGGCTGCGAAAAAGGCTGGCGGGAGTTGATCTCCCAAGTTCTGAATGGCTTCCTTCATCAAGTCATAGCCAGACTGGGCGGTAAAGCTTCCTTGAAAGACCAGTTCATCATGATAAATTCCCTTCGCTTGACTGTAGTTTCTGAAATTTTCCAGCCGCTTATCCTCAATGATTTCTTCTTGGTCGGTTGTTTCCTCAAGCCCTGTTAGAATCCCAATACGGTCCATCCCTTGACTGAGGAAATAATCGACAACCTGTTTCATGGCAGTGTAAAAGTCCGTGATAATGCAGGTGTGTCCCAGTGAGAGGGTATCACTGTCTAGAAAGACAAGAGGCTTTTGGTATTCTTCAAAGGCAGAGATCTGAGCTCGACTAAACTTTCCGATGCAGAGAATCCCGATGACTTCCTCGCTCAGTGTAAAAGGATGGTCATTAAAATAGCGTAAAATATCATAGTCCAGTTCTTGGGCTCTTTTTTCTATGCCTAGGCGAATCTGGTAGTAGTAGAGATCGTCTAGCTCCCCTTGTTCGCTGACCCATTGGATAATGGCAATCTTTTGCTTGGGCTTGTGGGACTCGCCTGTCTTGAGGTGCTTGGTGTAGCCCAGCTCTTCAGCAACAGTTAAAATACGGTGTCTGGTTTCTTCTGTAACAGATAGACTCTGGTCGCGATTGAGGACACGGGATACGGTCGCGATAGAGACAGAGGCTAGCTGTGCAATGTCTTTTAAGGTAGCCATAAATCCTCCTTGATTAGATTAGTATATCATATTTTTCTGCTTTTTACCGATAGTTTAGTAAAATTTTAGTAAAAAGGATTGACCTTGGAAAATCCCTTGGATACAATAGAAGAAAACGATTACACGTTAAGGTGACTTAACGGACAGTAAAAGGAGAAATCATATGACACAACATCTTACTGCTGAAACTCTTCGCAAAGACTTTCTTGCTGTTTTTGGTCAAGAAGCAGACCAAACTTTCTTTTCACCAGGTCGTATCAATTTGATTGGTGAACACACAGACTACAACGGTGGGCACGTTTTTCCTGCTGCTATTTCCTTGGGAACTTACGGTGCAGCTCGTAAGCGTGACGACCAAGTTTTACGTTTCTACTCAGCTAACTTTGAGGACAAGGGTATTATCGAAGTGCCTCTCGCCGACCTCAAGTTTGAAAAAGAGCACAACTGGACCAACTATCCAAAAGGTGTCCTTCATTTCTTGCAAGAAGCTGGACACGTGATTGACAAAGGTTTTGATTTTTATGTTTATGGGAATATCCCAAATGGTGCTGGCTTGTCTTCTTCAGCATCCCTTGAACTCTTGACAGGAGTCGTGGCAGAGCATCTCTTTGATTTAAAATTAGAGCGTCTCGATTTGGTTAAAATTGGAAAACAAACAGAAAATAACTTTATCGGAGTCAACTCTGGTATCATGGACCAATTTGCTATTGGTATGGGGGCTGATCAACGTGCTATTTACCTTGATACCAACAACTTAGAGTATGATTTGGTACCACTTGATTTGAAGGACAATGTCGTTGTTATCATGAACACTAACAAACGCCGTGAATTGGCGGATTCTAAATACAATGAACGTCGTGCTGAGTGTGAAAAAGCAGTGGAAGAATTGCAAGTTGCTTTAGATATTCAGACCTTGGGTGAATTGGATGAGTGGGCCTTTGACCAATACAGCTATCTGATTAAAGATGAAAATCGTTTGAAACGTGCTCGCCATGCTGTGCTTGAAAACCAACGTACCCTCAAAGCTCAAGTAGCCCTTCAAGCAGGAGATTTGGAAACATTTGGTCGTTTGATGAATGCGTCACACGTTTCTCTGGAGCATGACTATGAAGTAACTGGTTTGGAATTGGATACTCTTGTTCACACAGCTTGGACACAAGAAGGTGTTCTCGGTGCTCGTATGACAGGGGCAGGTTTTGGTGGATGTGCCATTGCCTTGGTTCAAAAAGATGCTGTTGATGCCTTTAAGGAAGCTGTTGGCAAACACTACGAGGAAGTAGTTGGATACGCTCCAAGCTTCTATATCGCTGAAGTTGCAGGTGGCACTCGCGTCCTTGACTAGTCAAAAGGAGGCTCTATAGTGACCTTAGTAGATAAATTTGTAACACATGTCATTTCTGAAAGTTCATTTGAGGAAATGGATCGAATCTACCTGACCAATCGTGTCTTGGCACGAGTGGGAGACGGTGTTTTGGAAGTTGAGACCAATCTGGATAAAGTGATTGACCTCAAGGACCAGCTGGTTGAGGAAGCTGTTCGATTAGAAACGATTGAGGATAGTCAGACTGAGCGTGAAATCCTCGGTGCTGAACTGATGGACTTGGTGACCCCTTGTCCAAGTCAGGTCAATCGTGACTTTTGGGCAACCTACGCCCAGTCTCCTGAGCAAGCGATAGCGGATTTCTACCAACTCAGTCAGAAGAATGACTACATTAAACTCAAGGCCATTGCTAAAAATATCGCTTATCGTGTTCTGTCTGATTACGGTGAACTTGAAATTACCATCAACCTCTCTAAGCCTGAAAAGGATCCCAAAGAGATTGCGGCAGCCAAGTTGGTGCAAGCTAGCAATTATCCCCAGTGTCAGCTTTGTCTAGAGAATGAGGGCTACCATGGTCGAGTTAACCACCCAGCTCGCAGCAACCACCGTATTATCCGTTTTGAAATGGCTGGTCAGGAGTGGGGCTTCCAGTATTCGCCCTATGCTTACTTTAATGAGCATTGTATTTTCTTAGATGGCCAGCATCGTCCCATGGCCATTAGTCGTCAGAGCTTTGAACGTCTGCTTGCTATCGTAGAGCAGTTTCCAGGATATTTTGCAGGCTCTAATGCCGACCTGCCAATCGTGGGAGGCTCTATTCTGACTCATGATCACTATCAGGGAGGCCGTCACGTATTTCCTATGGAATTGGCTCCTCTGCAAAAGACCTTCCTATTTGCTGGTTTTGAGCAGGTCAAGGCTGGCATTGTCAAATGGCCAATGTCAGTATTGCGTTTGACTTCGGATTCCAAAGAAGATTTGATCAACTTAGCTGACAAGATTTTGCAGGAATGGCGTCAGTATTCAGATTCTGCAGTGCAGATTTTGGCAGAGACAGACGAGACACTGCATCACACCATCACACCAATTGCTCGTAAACGTAATGGACAATTTGAGTTGGACTTGGTCTTGAGGGACAATCAGATTTCTGCAGAACATCCTGATGGCATCTATCATCCTCACAAGGATGTCCAACATATCAAGAAGGAAAATATCGGCTTGATTGAGGTCATGGGCTTGGCAATCTTGCCACCACGTCTGAAAGAAGAAGTGGAGCAAGTCGCTAGCTATCTCGTGGGAGAAGCTGTTACAGTTTCCGATTATCATCAGGAATGGGCAGACCAACTTAGAGCCCAATATCCAGCCCTAACAGATAAAGAAAAAGCCCTTGAAATCGTCAAGGACTCTGTTGGTGCTATCTTTGCGCGTGTGCTTGAGGACGCAGGAGTCTACAAGCAGACAGAACAAGGACAGGCAGCCTTTATGCGCTTTGTGGAGCAGGTCGGAATTTTGCCAGACTAGGAGCTTTCTCCTTGCACAGTCCTATAAAAAGTAGTATCATAGTGTCGTTTGAAATATCAGGAGGAAACGATGAAAGACTTTCATTTTGACGCTATATCTGCCTTTGAAAATTACGAAATTGAACAAATGAGAGATGGTCACGTTGTGGTGACGACCAAAGTAGTGGACTCGTCTCTCAACTACTATGGCAATGCCCATGGTGGCTATCTCTTTACCCTTTGCGACCAGATCAGTGGTTTGGTGGTCATATCTCTGGGGCTTGATGGAGTGACGCTCCAGTCTTCTATCAACTACCTCAAAGCAGGAAAACTCGACGATGTGCTGACCATTAAAGGAGAATGTGTCCACCAAGGACGCACAACTTGCGTCGTGGATGTCGATATCACCAATCAAGAAGGCAGAAATGTCTGTAAAGCAACCTTTACCATGTTTGTTACAGGCCAAAGGTCAGAAGATAGACAGGTAAGGATATAGATAAACAAAAAAGAGGCTGGTACCTCTTTTTCTTATTTCTTTTTATGATTCAGTACTGCATTGAGGACAATAGCGAGTAGGCTGGCTACGACGATTCCGTTTGAGAAGAACATTTGGAAGGCTGTCGGCATACTAACGAAGAGATTACTGTTGTTGAGTCCGACACCTGCAGCGATGGATACAGCTGCGATAAGGAAGTTATGTTCATTGTTAGCAAAGTCAACACGGGCGAGGATTTGCATCCCTTGAATAGATACAAAACCAAACATCACCAGCATGGCACCACCGAGGACAGAACTCGGAATGATTTGGGCAAGGGCGCCAAACTTAGGAAGGAGTCCAAGGAGAACCAGGAAACCAGCTGCGTAGTAGATTGGCAGGCGAGTCTTGATACCTGATAATTTAACCAAACCAACGTTTTGTGAAAATCCTGTGTACGGGAAGGTGTTAAAGATTCCTCCGAGAAGTACGGCCAAACCTTCTGCGCGGTAACCGTTGCGCAGGCGGGTGCTGTCGATTGGATCTTTTGTGATATCAGACAAGGCTAGATAAACACCAGTCGACTCAACCATAGACACTGTTGCGATGATACACATCATGACAATCGATGAAATTTCAAAGGTTGGCATTCCAAAGTAGAGGGGAGTTGGGACATGGACAAGTGGTGCTGCCGCAACAGGAGAAAAATCAACCAAGCCCATGCTAGCAGCAATGGCAGTTCCAACAACCAGACCAATCAAAATAGAGATAGACTTGATAAATCCTTTAGTAAAGATGTTAATCAAAAGGATAATCAAAACAGTGATAGCTGCAAGCAAGAGACTTTGACCAGTTGGCTCTGGAACGTTATTTCCCATATTTCCAATAGCGACAGGAATCAAGGTTAAACCAATCGTGGTAATAACAGATCCTGTTACGATAGATGGGAAGAGATTGGCTACTTTTGAGAAGATGCCTGACACAAGAACAACGTAAATCCCTGATGCGATAAGGGCACCAAACATAGCACCACTACCACGGCTTTGTCCAATCATAATCAAGGGAGCGACGGATTGGAAGGCAACTCCTAGAACGACTGGGAGTCCAATACCAAAATATTTGTTGAGTTGGAGTTGGAGGAAGGTTGCCACTCCACACATGAAGATATCTGTGGAAATCAGGTAAGTCAACTGCTCAGCTGAATAGCCAAGGGCTGTCGCAATCATGATGGGAACCAGGATAGATCCTGAGTACATGGCTAGTAAGTGCTGCAAGCCAAGAACGGCTGCTTGTGAATGTTTTTCTTGAGTTTGCATTAGAGATCTGCCTCCTTAAATACGACTTGACCATTTTCAAAACGATCCAAACGAGCGAGTGATAGAACAGGGTAGCCTGCTTTTTCAAGCAAATCACGACCATCTTGGAAGGATTTTTCAATCACAATACCGATAGCTTCGACTGTGGCACCAGCTTGTTCGATGATTTGAATCAAGCCTTTGGCAGCTTGGCCATTAGCAAGGAAATCGTCGATAATCAAGACCTTGTCCTCTGGTGAGAGGAATTTTCCAGCGATAGAAACGGTGCTGGTAACCTGCTTGGTAAAGGAGTAAACTTCGGCAGTTAAGATTCCTTCGTTCATAGTGATGTTTTTAGCTTTTTTAGCGAAAATCATGGGAACGTTTAAGGCTTCAGCTGTAAAAATAGCTGGGGCAATGCCTGACGCTTCAATGGTCACAACCTTGGTAATGCCAGCAGCAGCGAATTTTTCCGCAAAAACCATACCAATCTCTCGCATCAAGCTAAAGTCAACTTGGTGGGTTAAAAAGGAATCCACCTTGAGGATGTTATCACCCAAGATATGCCCATCCTTGAGGATGCGCTCTTCTAATAATTTCATAAGACCTCCTAAAGTCTAAAAGCCGGTTTACTTGTTGGTTAACTGTTTCTATAGTGAACCAGTTTGCTAGTACTATGTATTTGATAAAACTAATACGAGCGAAGCGAGTTTTATCAAATATTTCCCGCCGTAGTGGTAGCATAGACAATAATCTTGTTATTGTCTATGACGGGATTTTTGAGACTTTTGGCTCAAAAATTAGGGATGAAATTCCCTGAATTCCTGAAATTATTCACAGGATAATTTCACCTCCCGTCCGCACTAATTAAGGGAAATATTAAAAATATTCAAAAAGGACCTACTTAATCTCTAAGCAAGTCCCAAAATAGGCATGACAAAAAAGACCATACCTTCAAGCTGACTTACTTATTGTTAGGTGTTCCGGCACCTTGTAGAAACGTCGTGCCAATTCACGACATAAACAAGTAAAACGATATTCAATTCTAAATAGGCTTGTGCCAATGTTTTTATTTTACACTAAATAACTTTAGAAATCAAATGTTTTGTCAGTGTTTTGAAATAAAAAACGAACAAAATGAAGAAAAGTGGACGAATTATCAATTATAGACTAACATTTAGAAGTGTTTTTCCATCATAAAAGGGCATATTATTAGGTTTTTAAACACCTGACAATATGCCTTTTTCTAACTTTAAAGACTTTTTCCCAATCTTTATTATTCTACTCGCTAAATCTTAAAAAATAACCATCTGGATCCAAAATCGCAAATTCATGGGGATATATAAAGCTATCTCCTACTCGAAATTCTCTTTTTGTCAGGGGACGATGGATAGGATAGTCAGCTTCCAGCAGTTTTTGGTGGAGCTGAGGAACATCTGCAATGCCAAAGGAAATATTGACACCGCGCCCGAAAGGATAGGTCAGCTGAGCTAATTCTTCTGCGCTGCCTTCTTCTAGCATAAGTTGGCAGTCTTCAAGCGAGAGGAAGAGAAATTTCTCCTCTGGACGCTCGTATTCGACAGAGAATCCCAACAAGTCGCAGTAGAAGTGGCGCGACTGTTCGAGGTCAGATACCACAAATTCAGGAATGACAGCTTGATAGTCCATCGGATTCCTCCTTAAAGTTCAATTTCCATGACAATGGGTGTATGGTCTTGGCGAGCACCTGAGTCAATCATATCAGATTTAGTGACCTTGTCTGCGAGACGGTTACTTGTGAGCCAGTAGTCGATTCTCCAGCCTGTATTGTTGATTTTAGAAGTCTTGCTGCGTTGTGCCCACCAAGTGTAGCGTTCTGGAACATCGCCGTGAATGTGGCGGAAGGTATCAGTAAATCCAGTTGCTAAGAGGTTGGTAAATCCAGCACGTTCTTCGTCAGTAAATCCAGGTGAACGGCGGTTGCTGGCAGGATTTGCAAGGTCGATCTCATTGTGGGCCACGTTGTAGTCACCGGTCGCAAGGACTGGTTTTTCTTTGTCTAGTTGAGCCAAGTACTCAGCATATTTGACATCCCAGACTTGACGTTCTTCCAAGCGTTTGAGACCGTCGCCAGCGTTTGGTGTGTAAACTTGGGTAACGAAAAATTTATCAAATTCTAAGGTTATGATGCGACCTTCCAAGTCCATGGTAGAAGGGGCACCGATTTCTGGGAAAGTGACAGTAGGTGTAAGTTCTTTCTTATAAAGGAACATGGTTCCAGCATAGCCTTTACGAGCAGGCTCTTGGGAAGAACGCCACGTGTTTTCGTAGCCTGGGAAGAGTTCTTCTAAAATTTCCAAGTGTTTCTTTGTAGGCCCTTTGGCAGAAAGCTTGGTTTCTTGGATAGCAATAATATCAGCATTTTCAGCGACCAAGGTTTGTAGGACTTCTTGGGACAATTTGGCACGAGCTGAGTCACTAGTTAGGGCTGCATTGAGGGAATCAATATTCCATGAGATAAGTTTCATAAAGTTACCTTTTTCATTCAGATTATAGATTTTATTATACCAAAAAAAGGTCTATTTCCCCAACGTATGGCTTGAAAAATCACTCTCTTTCGTTTATAATTAAGAATGATTTTATGAAAGGGAGTGAAAATAAATGAAATTTTACTCATATGACTATGTGCTTAGCCAAATCAGTCAACAAAATGGAATCATGATTGGCTTTGGAATTGTTCTCCTAGCTATCACAGGATTTTTTGCCTTTAAGGCCTATCGAGATAAAAAGGGGACTAAGTTTCGGGAATTGGTCATGATTTTGGCCTTGACCTTAGTGGCCATGCTTTTAGTGACAATTTCAAAATACCAGACCAATCAAGCCTCTAACAATCAATTTCAAACCTCCCTTCATTTCATAGAGGTTGTTTCCAAAGACTTGGGAGTGGATAAATCAGAAGTCTATGTCAATACTTCTGCAGCCACTGATGGAGCGCTTGTCAAGGTAGGTTCAAATGTCTATCGTGCCATGAACGGGAGCCAACCAGACAAGTATCTTTTAGAGAAATTAGAATTGCATCAAACAGATGCTATTGAATTGGTGGAGGTAAACAAATGACACTCAATTATATGGAAATTTTAATCAAACTGGCCTTGGGGCTCTTCTCGCTTGTTTTTGTTATCAATGTGACAGGAAAGGGGAACCTAGCACCTAACTCTGCGACAGACCAAATTCAGAACTATGTTCTCGGTGGTATCATCGGTGGGGTGATTTATAATAGTTCAATTAGTATTCTCCAGTATGCAGTGATTTTGATGATGTGGACGATTTTGGTCTTGACCCTCAAGTGGCTCAATAACAATGTTCGTTTTGTGAAACGCTTGATTGATGGTAAACCGACTCTGCTCATCAAAAATGGGCAGATTGACCCAGAAGCCTGTCGTTCAGTTGGTTTGTCTGCGGCAGATGTTGCTCTCAAACTTCGTAGCCAAGGAATTTTCCAGATGAAGCAAGTTAAACGAGCTGTGCAGGAGCAAAATGGCCAACTCATCGTGGTCCAAATGGGAGATGAAAATCCTAAGTATCCAGTTGTGACTGACGGTGTGATCCAAGTAGATGTTTTGGAGTCGATTGGTCGTAGCGAAGAGTGGCTGCTTGATAACCTCAACAAGCAAGGACATGACAATGTAGCTAATATCTTTATCGCTGAGTATGACAAGGGTGCCGTTACAGTCGTAACCTATGAATAAGAAAAACCTGGGGTCTTGGCCTCAGGTTTCTATTTGCAATCAGAAAGGGATTTTATGTCCATTATTCAAAAACTTTGGTGGTTTTTCAAGTTAGAAAAACGCCGTTATCTAGTCGGAATCGTGGCCCTGGTCTTGGTTTCCGTCCTTAATCTCATTCCCCCTATGGTTATGGGGCGGGTCATTGATGCCATCACATCGGAGCAATTAACCCAGCAGGACCTTCTTCTTGACCTATTTTACTTGCTTCTTGCAGCCTTTGGTATGTACTATCTGCGCTATGTTTGGCGTATGTATATCCTCGGGACTTCCTACCGTTTGGGACAGATTATGCGCTCTCGCTTATTTGAACATTTCACAAAAATGTCTCCAGCTTTTTATCAAACCTACCGGACGGGGGACCTGATGGCACACGCAACCAATGATATCAATGCCCTAACGCGTCTGGCAGGGGGTGGGGTTATGTCAGCGGTTGATGCCTCAATCACAGCTTTAGTGACCTTGATGACCATGCTCTTTAGCATTTCGTGGCAAATGACCTTGGTTGCCATTTTATCCTTACCTTTCATGGCTTATGCGACCAGTCGTCTAGGGAGAAAGACCCACAAGGCCTTTGGTGAATCCCAAGCTGCCTTTTCCGAACTCAATAACAAGGTACAGGAGTCGGTATCAGGTATCAAAGTGACCAAGTCTTTCGGTTATCAGTCGGATGAGCTCAAGTCCTTTCAGGCAGTCAATGAATTGACCTTCCAAAAGAACCTGCAAACCATGAAATACGATAGTCTCTTTGACCCCATGGTTCTCTTGTTTGTTGGTTCATCCTATGTCTTAACCCTCTTGGTAGGCTCCTTGATGGTTCAGAAAGGGCAAATCACGGTTGGTAATCTGGTCACCTTTATCAGCTACTTGGATATGCTGGTTTGGCCTCTCATGGCCATCGGCTTTCTCTTTAATATTACTCAGCGAGGGAAGGTTTCCTACCAGCGGATTGAGAATCTTTTGTCTCAGGAATCACCTGTACAAGACCCTGAGTTTCCTCTAGACAGTATTGAAAATGGGCGCTTGCAGTATGCCATTGATAGCTTTGCCTTTGAAAATGAGGAAACACTGACAAATGTTCACTTTAGTTTGGAAAAAGGGCAAACTCTGGGCTTGGTTGGGCAGACAGGTTCTGGTAAAACGTCCTTGATCAAACTCCTCTTGCGTGAATACGATGTGGATAAGGGAGCCATTTATCTAAATGGTTACGATATTCGTGACTATCGTCTGACAGACCTTCGCAGTCTTATGGGCTACGTCCCTCAGGACCAGTTTCTCTTTGCGACCTCTATCTTAGACAATATTCGCTTTGGGAATCCTGATTTACCACTTTCAGCGGTCGAGGAAGCGACTAAGCTAGCCCAAGTTTACCAAGACATTGTAGCCATGCCTCAGGGATTTGATACCTTGATTGGTGAAAAAGGAGTCAGTCTCTCTGGAGGTCAAAAGCAGCGTCTGGCCATGAGTCGGGCGATGATTTTAGACCCTGATATCTTGATTTTGGATGATTCTTTGTCAGCCGTGGATGCCAAGACAGAATATGCCATTATCGACAATCTTAAGGAAACGCGTCAGGACAAGACAACCATTATCACGGCTCATCGCCTCAGTGCAGTTGTCCATGCAGATTTGATTTTAGTCCTGCAAAATGGCCAAATCATCGAACGAGGCAGGCACGAAGACTTGCTAGCTTTGGATGGCTGGTATGCTCAAACCTACCAGTCTCAGCAGCTGGAAATGAAAGGAGAAGAAGATGCAGAATAAACAAGAACAATGGACTGTATTGAAGCGCTTGATGACTTATCTCAAGCCTTATGGACTCCTGACTTTTTTGGCACTTAGTTTTCTACTAGCGACTACGGTCATCAAAAGTGTCATTCCCCTTGTGGCTTCCCACTTTATTGACCAGTATCTCAGCAATCTCAACCAACTCGCTGTGACCGTTTTGCTGGTCTACTATGGCCTTTATATCCTACAAACTCTGGTCCAGTATCTCGGCAATCTTCTCTTTGCGCGCGTGTCTTACAGTATTGTTAGGGATATTCGTAGCGATGCCTTTGCTAATATGGAGAAGCTGGGCATGTCTTATTTTGATAAGACGCCAGCAGGCTCCATCGTCTCTCGTTTGACAAATGACACCGAGACCATCAGCGATATGTTTTCAGGAATTTTATCTAGCTTTATCTCAGCAGTTTTCATCTTTCTGACAACTCTTTATACCATGTTGGTATTGGATTTTCGTTTGACAGCATTAGTATTGCTCTTTCTCCCCTTGATTTTCCTTTTGGTCAATCTCTATCGGAAAAAATCAGTGAAAATCATTGAGAAAACTAGAAGTCTCTTGTCAGATATCAATAGCAAGCTGGCTGAAAACATCGAGGGCATCAGGATTATTCAGGCCTTTAATCAAGAGAAGCGCCTACAGTCAGAATTTGATGAGATTAACCAAGAACACTTGGTCTATGCCAACCGTTCTGTAGCCTTGGATGCCCTCTTTTTGCGCCCTGCCATGAGTTTGTTGAAACTCCTAGGATACGCTGTCTTGATGGCCTATTTTGGTTACCGTGGGCTTTATCTGGGAATAACGGCAGGAACCATGTATGCCTTTATCCAGTACATCAACCGCCTTTTTGACCCCTTGATTGAGGTGACGCAAAACTTTTCAACCCTGCAAACGTCTATGGTTTCTGCAGGCCGTGTATTTGCCTTGATTGACGAGAGGACCTATGAGCCTCTTCAAGAAAATGGTCAGACTGAGGTCAAAGAAGGCAATATCCGTTTTGAACATGTGTGTTTCTCATATGATGGGAAGCATCCGATTCTGGATGATATTTCCTTTTCGGTTAATAAGGGTGAAACCATTGCATTTGTAGGCCATACAGGTTCGGGGAAATCGTCTATTATCAATGTCCTCATGCGCTTTTATGAATTTCAATCAGGGCGAGTTCTCTTGGATGATGTGGATATCAGGAACTACAGTCAGGAAGAACTGAGAAAAAATATCGGGCTGGTCTTGCAGGACCCCTTCCTCTATCATGGAACCATTAAGTCCAATATCGCCATGTACCAAGACATTAGTAATGAGCAGGTTCAGGCTGCTGCAGCCTTCGTGGATGCAGATTCCTTTATTCAGGAGCTTCCGCAGGGTTATGATTCCCCTGTTTCCGAGCGTGGTTCGAGCTTCTCTACTGGTCAGCGTCAGCTTCTTGCCTTTGCTAGAACAGTCGCCAGTCAGCCTAAAATCCTGATTTTGGATGAAGCGACAGCCAATATTGACTCTGAAACAGAAAGTTTGGTTCAAGCTTCTCTGGCGAAGATGAGACAGGGACGGACAACCATTGCCATCGCTCATCGCCTTTCTACCATCCAAGACGCCAACTGCATCTATGTTTTGGACAAGGGGCGCATTATCGAGAGTGGAACCCATGAGCAACTCTTGGCTCTGGGAGGAACCTATCACAAGATGTATAGTTTGCAGGCGGGTGCCATGTCTTAATACTCTTTGAAAATCTATTCAAGCCATGTCAGCTTTATCTGCAATCTCAATGCTGTACATTGATTTTCATTGAGTGTAAGAAGGAAATACTTCAAAATACAGATTTCTTTCACCGCCTTTTCCATTTTGTGGTATAATGAAAAATGTTGACAAATAGCATAATAAAAACAAAGGAGAAACAGCATGCTGAAATGGGAAGACTTGCCCGTGGAAATGAAATCAAGCGAGGTTGAGTCTTACTACCAGCTTGTCTCTAAAAGGAAGGGTTCGCTGATTTTCAAGCGTTGTTTGGACTGGTTTTTGGCCTTGGTTGTACTGGTTTTGACCTCTCCCATCTTTCTCATTTTGAGCATTTGGATCAAGTTGGATAGCAAGGGGCCAGTGATTTACAAGCAAGAACGAGTGACCCAGTATAACCGTCGGTTCAAGATTTGGAAGTTCCGTACCATGGTAACGGATGCGGATAAAAAAGGGAGTCTGGTGACTTCTGCTAACGATAGCCGCATTACCAAGGTTGGAAATTTCATCCGCCGTGTGCGTTTGGACGAACTGCCTCAGCTGGTCAATGTCCTTAAAGGTGAGATGTCATTTGTAGGGACGCGTCCTGAAGTGCCTCGTTACACAGAGCAGTATAGCCCTGAAATGATGGCGACCTTGCTCTTACCAGCAGGGATTACCTCTCCAGCCAGCATCAACTACAAGGATGAGGACACTATCATCAGTCAAATGACGGAGAAAGGTTTATCAGTTGACCAAGCCTATGTCGAACATGTCCTTCCTGAAAAGATGCGCTATAACCTCGCCTATCTTCAAGAGTTTAGTTTCCTTGGAGACATCAAAATCATGTTTCAAACCGTGTTTGAAGTGCTAAAATAAAGTAGTCATGAGAAAATGAGTACAGATAAAAGGAGCAAATCAATGCCAAATTACAATATTCCATTTTCACCACCCGATATTACGGAAGCAGAAATTGCTGAAGTAGCGGATACCCTGCGTTCTGGTTGGATCACAACAGGTCCTAAGACAAAAGAATTGGAGCGCCGTTTGTCCCAATACACACAGACGCCCAAGACTGTCTGTCTTAACTCTGCGACTGCCGCTCTTGAGTTGATTTTACGCGTCTTGGAAGTGGGACCTGGTGATGAAGTCATCGTTCCAGCCATGACCTATACAGCTTCATGTAGTGTCATCACTCACGTGGGAGCAACTCCTGTCATGGTGGATATCCAAGCAGATACGTTTGAGATGGACTATGACCTGCTGGAGCAAGCTATCACTGAAAAGACCAAGGTGATCATCCCAGTAGAGCTTGCAGGGATTGTTTGCGACTACGACCGTTTGTTCCAAGTTGTGGAGAAGAAACGTGATCTCTTTACCGCTTCAAGCAAGTGGCAAAAAGCCTTTAACCGTATCGTGATTGTTTCTGATAGTGCCCATGCTTTGGGATCTACTTATAAAGGGCAACCAGCTGGTTCTATCGCTGACTTTACTTCCTTCTCATTCCACGCCGTTAAGAACTTTACAACTGCAGAAGGTGGAAGTGCCACTTGGAAAGCCAATCCAGCGATTGACGACGAAGAGATGTACAAGGAATTCCAAATTCTTTCCCTTCACGGGCAAACTAAGGATGCTCTTGCCAAGATGCAACTGGGTTCATGGGAATACGATATCGTCACACCAGCCTACAAGTGTAATATGACCGATATTATGGCTTCCCTTGGTTTGGTACAATTGGACCGCTACCCAAGTTTGCTAGAACGTCGTAAGGAGATCGTGAACCGCTATGATCGTGGTTTTGCAGGTTCTCGTATCCATCCATTGGCACACAAGACTGAAACTGTCGAATCTTCACGCCACCTCTACATCACCCATGTAGAAGGAGCGAGTTTAGAAGAACGCAATCTTATTATCCAAGAATTAGCTAAAGCAGGAATTGCAAGCAATGTCCACTACAAACCGCTTCCGCTCTTGACAGCCTATAAGAATCTTGGTTTTGATATGGCGAACTATCCTAAGGCTTATGCCTTCTTTGAAAATGAAATTACGCTCCCTCTTCACACTAAATTAAGCGATGAAGAAGTGGACTATATCATTGAGACTTTCAAAACAGTTTCTGAAAAAGTACTAGCTTCATCAAAAAAATTGTAAAAAAGTCTTGACAAAGAAAAAACAAAGTATTAAAATAAGTTCAACAAATCAGAAAAGTAACTATTTTTGATCTTCAGGGAGCCTGTGGTCATTGTGAACAGGTGGTTGGAAGTAGTGAAAGTGGGCTGATTTTAAAAATGAATTTGAAACAATGAAAATTCGGTGCGCACACCTTACAGTGCAACTTGTTGTTAGACAAGGCAGAGATGTAAAGGGATAGTCCCTTTATAATTGAGGTGGCACCGCGTTACCAACGCCCTCACACAGATGGTTTTCTGTGTGTGGGCTTTTTTCATATCTTGAAATCAATACTGAAAGAGGAAAATTTTATGACAACTAAAGGTTATTTTGGACAATTTGGTGGTAGTTTTGTACCGGAGCCGATTCAGGCTTTGTTGGATGAGTTGGAAGTGACATTTGACAAATACAAGGATGATCCAGAATTTTTGGCAGAATTTCGCCATTACTTGAAGGATTATTCAGGTCGCGAAACACCGCTCTATTTTGCAGAAAGTTTGACAGAGCACCTAGGTGGAGCTAAGATTTATCTCAAACGTGAAGACCTTAACCACCTTGGTTCTCACAAGCTCAACAATGTTTTAGGACAAATTCTTTTGGCCAAACGTATGGGCAAAAAACGAGTAATCGCAGAAACAGGAGCTGGTCAGCACGGTGTTGCGACAGCAGCGGCTGCAGCCAAGTTTGGTATGGCCTGTGATGTCTACATGGGGGCAGAGGATGTGGAGCGTCAACGTCTCAATGTTTTCCGTATGGAGATGATGGGAGCAACTGTTCACGCAGTTGAAACAGGGACTCGTACCCTCAAAGATGCGGTTGATGCAGCCTTTGGAGCATGGATGAATGACCTTGAAGCCTTCTATGTTCTGGGATCTGCTGTAGGTCCTCACCCTTATCCTACAATTGTCCACGAGTTCCAAAAGGTCATCAGTGAAGAATCTCGCCGTCAAATCTTAGAAAAAGAAGGACGCTTACCAGACTACGTTATTGCTTGTGTAGGTGGTGGTTCCAATGCCATCGGTGCTTTTTCTCAGTATGTGGCTGATGAAGAAGTTAAATTGGTTGGGGTCGAAGCTGCTGGACATGGACTTGACACAGACAAGCACGCAGCTACTATGACAAAAGGTAGTATCGGAATTGTCGACGGCATGAAGACTTATGCAGTCTTTAAGGAAGACGGAGAGTTGGCTCCAGTTTACTCTATCTCAGCTGGATTGGACTATCCAGGGGTTGGCCCAGAACACGCCTACTTTAAAGATTCAGGTCGCGTGGAATATGTGGCTGCGACAGACGAAGAAGCTGTTCAGGCTCTCCTCCTTCTCAGCAAGACTGAAGGAATTATCCCAGCGATTGAAAGTTCGCATGCTATCGCAGAAGCAGTTAAACGTGCACCGAAACTAAGTAAAGACGACATTATCATCATCAATGTCTCTGGTCGTGGAGACAAGGACGTAGCTGCGATTGCAGACTACCTAGAAGCTAAAAAATAAAAGATGGAAAAATTACAGTCTTTTCTCTCACAGAGAGCTTGTGGTTGCTGGAAACAAGCAGAGAAAACTGTAAGGTTGGGTCCATCTGAAACAAGAGAAAAAAACATAATTCTCAAGGGAGTGCCCTTTATCGCACAGCCTGTTACAGGAGGTTTCTGAGACAGGAATGAGAGATAGGAAAAATCCTATAATTGAGGTGGCACCGCGAATTTCGTCCTCACGCAAGTTATTTTGCGTGGGGATTTTTATATGTCTATTATAGGTTCAGCTGTTTAGTTTTAAATTATTGTTCATTATTAAATAGATTGATACAAAAAATTTGCGAACGAAGTGAGCTTTTAAAAGATATTTCCCGCCATAGTGGTATCCTATAGAAGCAAATATGCTTCTATAGGACGGAATTTTTGAGAGTAAAATAGTTCGGGGAACTATTTTAGCCTGAGCCTAGAAATGAATGAGCGAGGAGCTCAAAAATTAGGTCTTTCATTTCATGGATTTCTAAAATCATCCACTGGATAATTTTACCTCCCGTCCGCACTATTTAAGGGAAATAGAAAAAGATAAAAAATTAAAAAAAGGAACTGAAAGGGAAATTACAATGGAACGAATCATTCATGGAGATGTCTTATCGCCAATCTTGGCTTATATGCGCCTAAAGGGGCAACACAAGGTTATCTTAGAGAGTATTCCGAGAGACAAGGAAACCGCTCGTTTTTCTATCCTAGCCTATAATCCAGTTTTTGAGATTAAGTTTGAAAATGGAGTCCTTTATCAAAATGGTCAAGTGATTGATCGGGATCCTTTGGATTTCCTTTATGAAGTGACTCATAAGAGCCAGCACCATTCAGACCTACCTTTTGGTGGGGGAGCCATTGGTTTTGTGGGTTACGATATGATTTCTCTTTATGAAGAAATCGGTCAAATCCCTGAGGATACAATTGGAACGCCAGATATGCATTTCTTTGTTTATGAGAGCTACATGGTTTTTGACCACAAGAAGGAAAAAATCCATGTTATCGAGGATGCTCTTTATAGCAATCGCAGTCAAGAAGACTTGGAAAAAGCCTTGAACCAAGTGCTGGAGGAATTACGCATCCCTGCTCCAAATGAATTTGAAGACTTGGATTTATCTCCGCTGGACTTCAAACCCCATATTGCTCCTCAGAAGTTTGAGGAAATGGTGGAAACCGCTCGCGACTTGATTCGTAATGGAGATATGTTCCAATGCGTGCTCAGTCAGCGCTTCTCAGCAGAAGTTACTGGAAATCCATTTGACTTCTACAGAAATCTTCGCGTGACCAATCCATCTAATTATCTCTATTTCTATGATTTTGGGGATTATCAAATCATTGGAGCAAGTCCTGAAAGTTTGGTTTCCGTTAAAAATGGCATCGTGACAACCAATCCGATTGCGGGTACACGACCAAGAGGAGCTACGGAAGAAGAGGACAAGGCTTTGGCGACAGACCTGCTTTCTGATGAGAAGGAAACAGCAGAGCATCGAATGTTAGTAGACTTGGGTCGTAACGATATTGGCCGCATCTCTGAAACAGCCAGTGTCCAAGTCACTAAGTATATGGAAGTGGAGCTTTTCCGTTATGTCATGCATTTGACCAGTGTGGTCAAGGGGCGTTTGCTTCCAGAACTCACTGCTATGGATGCCTTGAAAGCAACACTTCCTGCTGGAACTGTTTCTGGAGCACCAAAAATTCGCGCGATGAGACGCATCTATGAACTGGAAACAGAAAAACGGGGCGTATACGCAGGAGCAATCGGCTACTTGTCTGCGACGGGTGATATGGATTTCGCCATTGCCATCCGAACTATGATTCTCAAAAATCAAACAGCCTATGTGCAGGCTGGGGCAGGGATTGTCTACGACTCTATCGCCCAAAACGAATACCAAGAAACCATTAACAAGGCTAAATCTATGACTAGAATTGGAGAACTAAGACCATGATTTTATTGATTGACAACTATGATTCTTTTACCTATAACTTGGCTCAATACATTGGGAATTTTGCGGAAGTACAAGTCTTGAGAAATGATGATCCCAAGCTGTATGAAGAAGCTGAAAAAGCAGATGGTCTGGTCTTTTCTCCAGGTCCTGGTTGGCCGGTTGATGCTGGTAAGATGGAAGACATGATTCGTGACTTTGCCGGCAAAAAGCCGATTCTTGGAATTTGTTTGGGTCACCAGGCCATCGCAGAAGTCTTTGGTGGTAAGCTAGGCTTGGCTCCAAAAGTCATGCATGGGAAACAGAGTAATATCAGCTTTGAAGCGCCATCTGTTTTGTATCAAGGTATCGAGGATGGCCGTGCGGTCATGCGTTACCACAGTATTTTGATTGAAGAAATGCCAAAAGACTTTGAGGTGACAGCTCGTTCGACTGATGATCAAGCTATCATGGGAATTCAACACAAAAACCTACCAATTTATGGCTTCCAGTACCATCCAGAGAGTATTGGAACGCCAGACGGCTTGTCTTCTATTCGGAATTTTATCGAGAAGGTTGTAAAGTGAGGAAACTAGGATGAAAGAGATTATTGAAAAACTAGCAAAATTTGAAAATTTATCAGGTGTGGAAATGACGGATGTCATCGAGCGTATCGTAACTGGGCGTGTAACGGAGGCGCAGATTGCTTCTCTCCTTTTGGCTCTTAAGATGAAGGGGGAAACACCTGAAGAACGCACAGCCATTGCCCAAGTCATGAGAGGGCATGCCCAACATATTCCAACTGAAATTCATGATGCCATGGACAACTGTGGTACAGGTGGGGACAAGTCTTTCAGTTTTAATATTTCCACAACTGCAGCCTTTGTCTTGGCTGGTGGTGGTGTTCACATGGCCAAGCATGGTAACCGCTCGATTTCTTCTAAATCTGGTTCTGCAGATGTTCTCGAAGCCTTGGGAATCAACCTGGATCTCAAACCAGCTGAACTAGGTAAGGTTTTTGATAAAACTGGCATCGTCTTTCTCTTTGCAAAAAATATGCATCCAGCTATGAAATACATCATGCCAGCTCGTTTGGAACTAGGAATTCCAACAATCATGAACTTGACTGGTCCTCTGATTCACCCAATGGCTTTGGAAACACAGCTTCTTGGTATTAGTCGTCCAGAACTTCTAGAAAGTACAGCTCAGGTTTTGAAAAATATGGGTCGCAAACGTGCCATCGTTGTTGCTGGACCAGAAGGATTGGACGAAGCTGGTTTGAATGGAACAACCAAAATTGCACTTCTTGAAAATGGCGAAATCACCTTATCAAGCTTTACTCCGGAGGATTTAGGGATGGAGCGCTACGCTATCGAAGATATTCGTGGAGGCAATGCTCAGGAAAATGCAGAAATTTTGCTCAGCGTTCTTAAAAATGAACCAAGTCCATTCTTGGAAACTACAGTTTTAAATGCTGGTCTTGGTTTCTATGCTAATGGTAAAGTAGCTAGTATCAAGGAAGGAGTTGCCTTAGCTCGTCAAGTCATTGCTGGTGGCAAGGCCTTTGAAAAACTCAGACTGTTACAGGAGTACCAAAAATGAGTCAGGAATTTTTAGCACGAATTTTGGAGCAGAAGGCGCGTGAGGTTGAGCAGATGAAGTTGGAGGAAATCCAGCCCCTGCGCCAGACCTATCGCTTGGCAGAATTTTTGAAGAATCACCAGGACCGTTTACAGGTAATTGCTGAAGTCAAGAAAGCTAGCCCTAGTCTGGGAGATATCAATCTAGATGTGGATATTGTGCAACAAGCCCAGACTTATGAAGCGAACGGAGCAGTGATGATTTCTGTTCTGACAGATGAAGTTTTCTTTAAAGGACATTTGGATTATCTACGGGAGATTTCCAGTCAGGTACAGATTCCGACCCTCAACAAGGATTTTATCATTGATGAAAAGCAAATTATCCGCGCTCGCAATGCAGGTGCAACAGTCATCCTGCTCATTGTGGCCGCCTTGTCAGAAGAACGCCTCAAGGAACTGTATGACTACGCGACAGAGCTTAGTCTGGAGGTTTTAGTGGAAACTCACAATCTAGCTGAACTAGAAGTGGCTCACAGACTTGGTGCCCAGATTATCGGGGTCAATAATCGTAATTTGACCACCTTTGAAGTTGACTTGCAGACCAGTGTAGATTTGGCTAAACATTTCAAAAATGATTGCTTGTACATTTCTGAATCTGCCATTTTCACAGGGCAGGATGCAGAGCGAGTAGCACCATACTTTAACGGAATTTTAGTAGGGACAGCTCTCATGCAGGCAGAAGATGTAGCCCAGAGAATCAAGGAGTTGCAGATTGACAAAGGTTAAAATTTGCGGATTATCGACAAAGGAAGCGGTGGAAACAGCCGTTTCAGCAGGGGCGGACTACATCGGTTTTGTCTTGGCACCTAGTAAAAGACAGGTGACCTTGGATCAGGCTGCTGAATTGGCAAAGTTCATTCCTTCAGACGTCAAAAAGGTTGGTGTATTTGTTTCACCAAGTCGGGCAGAACTGCTAGAAGCGATTGACAAAGCTGGCTTGGATTTGGTTCAAGTTCACGGTCAGGTAGCGGATGATTTGTTTGAGGACCTGCCCTGTGCTAGTATTCAGGCTGTTCAGGTGGATGGCGAGGGTCATGTGCCCAATTCTCAAGCAGATTATCTACTCTTTGATGCTCCTGTGGCAGGAAGTGGCCAGACCTTTGACTGGGGTCAACTAGATACGACAGAACTAGCTCAGCCCTTCTTTATCGCAGGTGGGCTTAATGAAGAAAATGTAGCAAAAGCAATTCAACACTTTACTCCCTATGCAGTCGATGTATCGAGCGGAGTGGAGACAGATGGACAAAAAGATCAGGAAAAGATTAGAAGATTTATAGAGAGGGCAAAGAATGGCATATCAAGAACCAAATAAAGATGGATTTTACGGAAAATTCGGAGGACGTTTCGTCCCAGAAACATTGATGACAGCAGTTTTGGAGTTGGAGAAGGCTTATCGTGAAAGTCAGGCAGACCCAAGTTTCCAAGAGGAATTAAATCAACTTTTGCGCCAGTACGTAGGACGTGAAACTCCTCTTTACTACGCAAAAAATTTGACCCAGCATATCGGCGGAGCCAAGATTTATCTCAAACGGGAAGACCTTAACCATACAGGAGCCCACAAGATTAACAATGCCTTGGGACAAGTTTTGCTTGCCAAACGCATGGGTAAAAAGAAAATTATCGCAGAAACAGGTGCTGGTCAGCACGGTGTGGCAACTGCAACAGCTGCAGCCCTCTTTAACATGGAATGTACTATCTATATGGGTGAAGAGGATGTTAAACGCCAAGCCCTTAATGTGTTCCGTATGGAGCTTTTGGGAGCAAAGGTTGAGTCAGTGACAGATGGTTCGCGCGTGCTCAAGGATGCGGTCAATGCAGCTCTTCGTTCATGGGTGGCTAATATCGATGATACCCACTATATCCTTGGTTCTGCCTTGGGGCCTCACCCATTCCCAGAAATCGTCCGTGACTTCCAAAGTGTCATCGGTAGGGAAGCCAAACAACAGTACCGTGACTTGACAGGTCAAGATTTACCAGATGCTCTAGTAGCCTGTGTTGGTGGTGGGTCGAATGCTATCGGGCTCTTCCATCCATTTGTAGAAGATGAGTCAGTAGCCATGTATGGGGCTGAAGCAGCTGGACTTGGTGTAGACACAGAGCACCACGCAGCTACCTTGACCAAGGGTCGTCCGGGTGTCCTTCACGGTTCCCTCATGGATGTGCTCCAAGATGCCCATGGTCAAATTCTTGAAGCCTTCTCTATCTCAGCAGGTTTGGACTATCCTGGTATCGGTCCAGAACATTCTCACTACCACGATATTAAACGTGCCAGCTATGTCCCTGTGACAGACGAAGAAGCCTTGGAAGGATTCCAGCTCTTGTCTCGTGTGGAAGGGATTATTCCAGCCTTGGAATCTAGTCATGCTATCGCCTTTGCGGTGAAATTGGCCAAAGAACTTGGACCAGACAAGTCCATGATTGTCTGTCTATCAGGTCGTGGGGACAAGGATGTGGTTCAAGTCAAAGACCGCTTGGAAGCAGATGCAGCAAAGAAGGGAGAAGCTCATGCCTAAGACACTAACAGAAAAATTAAACGCTATAAAAGCAGCTGGAAAAGGAATTTTCGTTCCCTATATCATGGCTGGAGACCATGAGAAAGGTTTGGATGGACTCGGAGAAACAATTCACTTTTTAGAAGATTTGGGTGTTTCGGCTATTGAAGTTGGTATTCCCTTTTCAGACCCTGTTGCAGATGGACCTGTTATCGAAGAAGCTGGCTTGCGCAGTTTAGCCCACGGGACCTCTACCCAGGCTTTGGTTGAAACATTGAAAACCATTGAAACAGAGGTTCCACTTGTCATCATGACCTACTTCAACCCCCTCTTTCAGTACGGTGTGGAGAACTTTGTCAAAGATTTGGCAGATACAGCGGTTAAGGGCTTGATCATTCCAGACCTTCCTCATGAGCATGCCAATTTTGTGGAGCCTTATTTGGCAGATACAGACATCGCTTTGATTCCCCTAGTTAGTTTGACAACAGGACTTGAGCGTCAAAAAGAGTTGATTGAAGGAGCAGAAGGTTTTGTCTATGCCGTTGCCATCAATGGGGTGACAGGGAAGTCAGGCAATTACCGTGCAGACTTGGACAAGCACTTGGCACAATTGCATCAAGTAGCTGACATCCCAGTCTTGACAGGTTTTGGTGTGTCTAGTCAAGCTGATGTAGAACGTTTCAATGCAGTGTCAGATGGCGTTATCGTCGGTTCAAAAATTGTAAAAGCTCTCCACCAAGGAGAGCCGATTGAGGACTTTATCAAACAAGCAGTAGCTTACCAAAAATAATCACACAAGTAGCAAGTAAGAGGAAAGGCACAAAAGGAAGTCTTTCCTTTTTCTTTTGTAGGAGAAAGGCTAGAATTCCCATCGCAGAAGCAGACTGAATCAAGATCAGTAACTCCGTTACACTAAAGACGAGAGCGCAAGAAGCTAAAAAGAGGAAATCCCCTGCGCCCATGCGAATATTGATAAAATGAGCCATGATTCCTAGGACAAGGAAGAAGAACATAACAAGATTCCAGCCAGAGCAGGCCATGAGGATTAGGTGGAAAGTCACCCAGACCAGTAAGGGATATTCCTGATGACAAAAGTCGTAGACGCCCAAGGTCAAGCCAGCAGTGATTAGGATGACTTGACTCACGGGAAGCCAGCCCCAAGACCAAGCTAGAAAGAGGAGTCCTAAGCCCAATTCAAAAAGGGCATACCAGACAGGATAGTGAGCCTTGCAGTAGCGACAGCGAAAGCGATTGAAGACCTGCGAGAGGATAGGAATCAAATCTAAGGGACGCAAGCGAGTCTGACAAGAATCACAGTGACTAGCTGGTCGGATAATGGATTGCTCAGGAAAACGGTCAATGACCAAACCAAGAAAGGAAGCGAGAATGCTCCCGACAAGAAAAAAATAAAAATCAATCATACTTATCTATTCGTAAAAAATGGAAGAAGTAGTATAATGGAGAACATATAGATAAGATAGTGAGGTCAAGATGACGATTCGTTTTGAAGAAAAGGTGAGTACAGAAAGTGCTCAGCTCGTATGCCAATGGTCCAACTCCCTTGGCCAAGCTTTTCAAGAACAATGGATGGGAACAATGATTCCTTTTCCCTTAACAATTCAAGTCTTGCAAGATTTGGAAGGAAGCTTTTCAATCTTTGATGGACAAGAATTTGTCGGCCTTATCCAGAAAATCAGACTGGAAGACAGAAATCTACATATTGGACGCTTTTTAATCAATCCCCAAAAACAGGGGCAGGGCTTAGGTAGGCAGGCTTTAAGGAAATTTGTTAGTTTGGTCTTTGAGAATGAAGACATAGATACTATTTCTCTAAATGTCTTCGAAGCAAATCAAGCAGCCCAGCACCTTTATCAAAAAGAAGGATTTGAAATCGTTCAAATAGTTGAAGTACCTGTACGAAAATACATTATGAAAAAGGGGAGATAGAAAGTAAAAATCCTTGAAATCAATCTTGACTGCGATGATGAACCTGAATCAGCCCCTCAAAAAAGACTGTATATGAATGAACGTTACCAGTGTTTAAAAACTAAAGAATATCAGGCGCTTTTATCTTCCAATGGTAGACAAATTTTCGCTAAACGTAAGATTGATATGAAATCTGTCTTTGGGCAGATAAAGGTTTGCTTGGTTATAAGAGATGTTATCTGAGAGGTAAGCGCCAAGTGAGAATTGACATAGGATTCGTACTCATGGCCAACAACCTGCTGAAATATAATAAGAGAAAGAGGCAAAATTAAAAAGCTAGAGTTCCGCAATTGGAAATCTCTAGCTTTTTGTTTTCTGAGAATCATTTTGACTCAGACTCTTTTGACTAATGTTACTAAAAAGATAAAGTAACTTTTAGCCTTATTTATTGTCGCCACTCAACATGTTTTTAACACCTTCGATAGCGCCTTCTACAGCGTCTTTGGCATCTTCAGCAACTTCTTTTACTTTAGAAACAACTTTTTCAGCTGTTCCTTCTTTTTCCATTTTTTCATCACCGATGGCTTTCCCAACACCTTCTTTAATAGAACCTTTAGCTTGATTTAATTTTTCTTCTACTGACATGATAATTTCTCCTGTTATATTTATTTTATCTTAGTTTACACGAGTTTTTTCGTGAGATACTACACCAGTTGCTGCACCTTTAACAGCTTCTACGCCTTCGCTAACTTTTTCTTGAACAGTTGAGAAACCAGATCCAAGACCAGATTTAGCTTTTTCGAATTGTTCTGAAGCGAATTCTCCTGTTGATTCAGCAACGTCAGATACGCGATCTTGAAGGCTTACTGAGTCTGCTTCATGTTGTTCTTTAGTTTTGATGTCGACAACGTTTACGTTGATTTCAACAACTTCCAAGTCAGTCATTTTAGCAACTTCTGAAGATACGATTTCTCTGATTTCTGAATATAAAGCTGGAACATTTTTTTGGTACTCAGCAATAATGTTTAAGTCAACTGCAACTTGTGTTTTACCAACTTCTACGTTAACACCACTTGTTACGTCATCGCTGTTAACGATTTTTTCTTTAAGATTTGAGAAGAAACCACCGTCGATTCCCAAAAGACCTGAAACGTTTTCTAGTGACAGACCAATGATTTTTTGTATAACTTTATCTTCGTAAGTAAGTTCCCCTTTGATTTCGTGAGCTACAGCAGTAGCATCTTTCTTTTCTACGTTAGTGTTAATGTTTTTTTCGTTTGACATATGAAACTCCTTTAATTAAATTAGTAATTTTTATTTATCTATATAGTTTTTTTCGATATATAACCCAGCTGCAACTCCCAGTGCTCCTAAAATCAATACAAATATTGTTTTGAAGAAGCCAAAGGAGACAATCAAACAAGCGAGAAATACGCCTATGAGACCAGTGATAATTGGATATCGATATTGTTTAAGCCATTCCATTTTTTACTTCCTTACTTCACACGACTAACAGTCTTTTTGTTTTGAGGTTTTGGTTTAGGCTGGTAGTCTTTTACTAGAACTTCTAGTTTAACCTGACGCTCAATACCAAAAAACTGCTTCAATCCATTAGTTATTTCATTTTGAATTAGTTGGCATCTGTCAGCGATGTTGTCCGAAGGAAGAATTTTACCTTCTACATGAACGAAACATTTATTTTTTCGTAAATTTACATGAACAGTTGGGTTCTTGATCAATCCATGATCACTCACCAAACTTCTAACAAAACCTTCGATTGCAGAATTCTTTAATTTTAATGTATCGTTTTTAGTTTCAAGTTGAATTTCCAAATAACGTTTAGGATAAAACAACACAACTAACATCGATAACAAAACTAAAGTTGATAGAGCCACTATCCCCCAGAATATATATCTAGAGAGATAGAATTCAACGAAATGATTCTGTCTCCAGCTAAATAGCTGAATGCCTAGATCACTAACTTGATGATAATCTATCAAAACAGGAAGGAAAATTGTCAAGATTAAAATACAGAAAATAATTAAAAATATTTTCTTTGTTTTTGACATATACAATCCTTTCGATTTAACATTAAACTATTTTTACCCGTCTAATCTATTTAAAAATAGTTTATTTTACAAGTAATTATTTTTTACCTGTAAAGAATGATACTACAGTAACAACAATTGCTGCTCCTGCAATAGATGGGATCAAAGCCATTCCAGCGATGGATGGGCCCAACTACCTAAAAGGGATTGTCCTACAGATGACCCGACTAAACCAGCGAATACATTTGCGACGATTCCCATAGAACTACCTTTTTTAGTGATTCTACCTGCTACAAGTCCAATAAGACCTCCAGCAATGATTGACCACAATATTGCTTACCCTCCTTTTCTATTTTAATATCAAAAAATAAATCAATTCCTTTGATTATCGCTATTATATAATTTTAATATAAAATAATCAATTATTTTGATTATTATATAATTTTAATATAAAAAAATCAAATTCTTTGATTGTTGCTATTATATAATTTTTAAAATTAAAAATATAATCTTTCGACTTGAATTTGATTCTGTATTCACGCACTTAATAGACGGTAAAATAAGAAAATTGTTTATATATTGCTCCCGTAGTGTTATTATACGAAATAAAAGATTTTAGTAAAAGTTGTTATATCATGCTATACCTATTCTTTGTGGTATAATTGCAAGAAGTTTAATCCGATAATTTATAAAAAGAGAAAGACATTCATGAGAGATTTATTATCTAAAAAAGTCATAGGCAATTAGAATTATTAGAATTATTATTTGAACATAAACGATGGTTTCATCGTTCTGAACTAGCAGAGTTACTAAATTGTACAGAACGTGCAGTCAAAGATGATCTATCCCATGTTAAATCTGCTTTTCCTGACTTGATTTTTCATTCTTCGACTAATGGTATACGCATTATTAATACCGATGATAGTGATATTGAAATGGTTTACCATCATTTCTTTAAGCATTCAACACATTTTTCGATTTTAGAATTTATCTTTTTTAATGAAGGTTGTCAAGCTGAAAGTATTTGTAAAGAATTTTATATCGGTTCATCTTCGCTCTATCGTATTATTAGCCAAATCAATAAAGTGATTAAAAGGCAATTTCAATTTGAAATCAGTCTGACCCCTGTTCAAATCATTGGAAATGAGAGAGACATTCGTTACTTTTTTTGCACAATATTTTTCAGAAAAATATTATTTTCTAGAATGGCCATTTGAAAATTTTTCATCAGAGCCCCTATCTCAATTGTTAGAATTGGTTTATAAGGAAACAAGCTTTCCAATGAATTTGTCAACGCATAGAATGCTAAAGTTGCTCCTAGTTACGAACCTATATAGAATAAAGTTTGGTCATTTCATGGAAGTAGAGAAAGACTCTTTTAACGATCAAAGTTTGGATTTTTTAATGCAGGTAGAAGGAATAGAAGGTGTTGCTAAGAATTTTGAATTAGAATACAATATCTCTTTAGATGAAGAAGTTGTTTGCCAATTATTTGTGTCTTACTTTCAAAAAATGTTTTTCATAGATGAAAGTCTCTTTTTGAAATGCGTAAAAAAGGATATCTATGTTGAAAAATCTTACCATCTATTGAGTGATTTTATTGATCAGATTTCAGTCAAGTATCAGATTGAGATTGAGAATAAGGATAATCTGATTTGGCATCTGCATAATACTGCACATCTGTATCGTCAGGAGTTGTCCACTGAGTTTATTTTATTTGATCAAAAAGGGAATACAATCAGGAATTTTCAAAATATTTTCCCTAAATTTGTTTCAGATGTAAAAAAAGAGCTTTCTCATTATTTAGAGACTCTTGAAGTTTGTTCTAGTTCAATGATGGTAAATCATCTATCTTATACCTTCATCACTCATACCAAACATTTGGTGCTTAATCTACTACAAAATCAGCCAAAGCTGAAGGTTCTGGTTATGAGTAATTTTGATCAGTATCATGCAAAATCCGTTGCAGAGACACTTTCTTATTATTGCAGCAACAATTTTGAACTTGAAGTTTGGACTGAATTAGAATTATCAAAGGAATCTTTAGAAGAATCGCCTTATGATATCATCATTTCTAATTTTATTATTCCTCCGATTGAAAATAAGAGACTGATCTATTCAAATAATATAAACACGGTCTCACTCATATCTTTGTTAAATGCCATGATGTTTATTCGATTAGATTAGTAACCTAAAATAAAAAATGCTATTTCGCGTTTTGAACTGTACCTCAAAAGTTAGACAGAAAAAATCTAATTTTTGGGGTGTTTTTATTAAGAAAAGACCTTCAGTCATTTAAGTAAAATGTACATCTAGAGTCATAGTCCTCTAAAACTCTTGCTTTTTTTGTAGAAGACAAGAAAAAAAGCCTTGATGTTAAGGCTTTTCCTGTTGTATGTAGATGCCCCCTACATGAATTTGTAAGAACTTTTCATATTGAAAATAAACAAAAATGTTGAAATATAGCTGATTTTAGGGAAATACTTTTAGGTATTTTCAATGTAAATATTTCAAAATGGGGCAAAAGTGGGGCAAAAACGAATGACTCACATTTGGTTTGAAAATCTATAATACCTAATGATTATGCCATACTAGATATATAGTGTTGTTATAAATAAATGTCAGTGCGAGTTCAAATCGGAGGATAAAATGGAAAAACAAATTAATGAAAAAAAAGCCTTGGTTTCCAAAGCTTTTTTAATGCTAAAAACTCATTAAAACAACTCCCAGTAAGGTGTGGAATGTTTTTTAGTCTGTGTCATATAAAAATAAATAGAATGAATAGCTATAGCTAGAGCTAAAATGGTTGTTATACTCACTACTATTATAGGATTAGAAGCAAAGATTAAAGAGAGAATCAAGGCAGCCAGATAGAGTGTAGCTTGGACACAGTAGTAACTTTTCGAATAGCGAAGATAGTGTTTGTTATAGGGCCCATTTGCTAGGACAGCAGCTTGGAAGAGGCCGATTCCGATATAAAAGAAGCTGGTTGCAAAGAGAAGATTAACTTCAGGATTCAGAAGAAAACTCATCGAAACGGTCATCATAAGAAGTCCAATGAAAATAGGATAGTGACTGTAAATTAGAAATAGTCCCTTTTGATTAGATTCTTCATCAATAGCATGGTCGAATTGAACAAAATAAAACAAGAACAGAGAAAGCATAATAATGAAATAAAGAACCGAATAAATCGAGAAATTCTCGATTGTAAAGAAGTTAACTAGCCCCATAATCATCTCTCCAAACGTAATAATGACAAGAAGGGAGATGCGCTCGATTAAATGGGGGAGAACTATCTGGAAATGATCATCTTTACTAATCGAGGTAATTGGCGTAATAAATGTTAGCAGAATACTAGCATAAAGGATATAGACTCCAATGTAAATAGGAAGAAGAGCTGCTAGATAGATTTCTAAACTTCGTAGACCTGTTATCCATAGAAAACCTTTGATACTTTCCCTATGAACATTATCGGTTGATTTTTTAAAAAACTCAACCAAATATTGAAAAAATAAGGTAAGGGTTAATGTACCAATAGCCCAACAGACATAATGAAAATATTGTTGCCAATCATCTTTAATCAAATTGGATATAAAGAGTAAAAGTCCCATATTGATAAACATGATTAGCATGTTAAATAAAGAGTTCTTTCCATAGCGATTGGTATAAACGGTTTGAATCATCCAGGCATTGATGAGAAGCAAGACAGACATGAAAAAATCAAGCAAAGAATTCCAAGTCAAAATACCGTTATGAAGATGGTGAATTAAAGCAGTTACTTTTGAAATCGCAAAAACAAAAACTAGATCATAAAAAAGTTCTGAATAATTTACACGTTTATGTTTAACAAGAGTTGTCATCTTAAGACCTTTCTATTTTAGAAGTACAATTTATTATAACAGAAAATGGTAATAAAAAAAAAGGAGATGCTTAAATAACTTCATGTGACGCGAATGAACTGCGCCACAAAAGTTAGGTTTTTTCTGTCTAACTTTTGGGGTGCAGTTCAGAAGGGGTGTTTTTTCTATCGTTTTTTAGTGCTAAGACTACACAAAAAAGCCTTGATTCCAAGGCTTTTTCCTGTTGATTTAGATGCCCCCTACAGGGATTTGGAAAGGACTTTCATATTGAGAGCAATTAAAAATATTGAAATATAAGTGATTTTAGGTATTTTCAATGTCATGATTTAAAAATGGGACAAAAGTGGGGCAAAAACCATACAGATTCTAAACTGTATGGTTCTTTTTTTATCTAACCAAGAAAGGTTAAAACTTATTAAAACAAATGCAATCAACTGTTGAAAACTTTTTAGTCCGTGTAATATAAAAACAAGTAAAAAGTTGAACTATAGGGAATATTGTGTCATAATAGGTAATAGATGAATAATTAATAGATTGGAAATAATGCTTTCTTACCTTAACAAGTTGAATTGGTTATACATTTTTTCGTCGCAATTGTGTCTATCTCTCGAGTTTAGCTAGTTTTTATAAGCTCTGGTTTCTAATCAATATAACAAATTTTAGAAGTGCATAAGACAAGATGGTGACATTACTACAGTCATTTCTAGTCACCATATGTTGCTGGCACAGGCTGTTTGTAGTGTTGGCTATTTACTAGTCAGTTTAATCGGAGTGTTTAATTTTTATTGTTGAAAGGTTTTTATATGGCGAAAATTCTATCTTTAGGTCTGACAGGTAAGAAATTACTTGCTCAGGGGTTCTTGTTTGTTCTGCTAGGTCTCATCTTGATGGTCACGGGGACTTGGTTGCCAGTAAAGATTATTCGACTGGTTCTGTTTTTAGCTTGGATAGCAACGGTCTTAGATTTAGTATTACGTATTTTCAAAAAAAGTCAGTCAACGGACACCTTGGGAGTTGCACTGGTTAAATTGTTAGTGCTGGGATATTTGCTTGGCTCCAATCTTGCGACGGATGTGCCGATTTATATTTTGGCTCTTGTGATTGGAGTTTATCAGATTTTTCATGCTAGTATTAACCTTGTCACCTATGTTCTCTACCGCAAAAACAAAATTCGACCTCGTTTTCGTCTCTTACTAGATGGACTCGTACTAGTTTTTCTTGGTGGGACTAGTCTTTTGTCCTCTACAGGAAATTCTGTCTTTCAACTCTTTGTATTAGGGGCTTATTTTTTCCTTTATGGTGTGTCCAATATCCGTGATGGTTTCTTGTTTGAGGAGGAAATTGGGAAAAACCATCTCAAACGTCGTATTAGAATTAGCTTACCTATTGTCCTAGCCGCTCTCATCCCTGCAAGAACTTTAGCAAAAGTTAACAAATTTATGCTGGAAAATGCTGATGAGGAAGAAGATATCCATCTTGGAATAGTGAAGTCTGGTAAGACAGCGGAGCTTGAAATTTTTGTTCATACAGCTGAGACCTCTCTGTTTTCGGCAATTGGTCATGTGGATATCTGCTATCAAGGCCGTGTTATTTCTTATGGCAACTATGATCCGTCTTCTGAGACCTTATTTGGCATGGTAGGAGATGGTGTCTTATATTTCTGTGATCGTGACAAGTACATTGACCTATGTAAACGTGAGAGTCAAAAAACGCTTTTTGGTTATGGGATAGATTTGACGCCTGAAATGGAAAAAGCAGTTCAGAAAAAGTTGGCTGAATTGAAACAACTGACGATTCCATGGGAGCCAAGTGCAGATAAAATCATGACAGGTGATGGTAAGGAAGACTACACCTACGCTTATAAAATCAGACATGAGACAGATGGGGAACTTTATAAATTTATCAAATCTAAGTTTAAATCCTACTTTGTCTTATCTACAAACTGTGTGCTCTTGGCTGATACCATAGTCGGTCAGGCTGGCACCGATATCCTCTCACCCAAAGGATTTATCGCTCCAGGAACTTACCAAGCCTACCTTAATCGAGAGTTTGAAAAACCAAATAGTATAGTCGTATCTAAACATGTTTATTAAGGAGAATTTATGAACTTAGTAAAAAAATACACCCCGTTAATCCTTTTTATAGGGCTGGTTGCTCTTGTAATTCTGAATGCATCGAGCTTTATATCAGGAGCAATCTCTCTCTTTGATGTAATATCAACCTTGATTTATGGTGCTGTTATTGCTTTTGTGCTTAATGTTCCTATGAAAAAAATTGAACAGTATTTAGTTAAATTGAAGGTAAAGGCAGAGTTGCGTCGTCCGATTGCCATGGTACTTGTTTTCCTAGCTCTTATCTTAATCGTGATTGCTCTTTTGGTTTTGGTGCTGCCAACCCTAGCCCAGACTATTAGTCAGCTGGGAACAGTCCTTTCAACAGTCCTGACTCAACTTGGGAAATTGCTAGGCAGCTCGGAATTTGTAACCAAAGACATGTTGTCAACTATCGTATCAGGCATACAGGGACAATCTAGTTCTATTAGCCAAGCTTTGATAGGTTTTTTATCAGGTCTGACTAGTAATATCGGCA
>NZ_JAJNSC010000028.1:0-43423 GCF_027497975.1 Streptococcus sp. SM5
ACACTCATAGTCCGTACGGGATTCGAACCCGTGTTACCGCCGTGAAAAGGCGGTGTCTTAACCCCTTGACCAACGGACCCGAGCTTTTTGACTCTTTCTATTATACCTACTTTTTTTGCCTTGTCAACAGGTTTAACTAAACTTTTTAAATTTTTTATGTTAGGGTTAGTTCTTTAGTTAAAATAATCTAGTTCCATTGTATTACATATTTCAGACAGCTTTTATGATGTGGCTGATTGAAATATGAACTAATTATTTTATATACTATTAAAGAAATTACAAGACAGCAATTTGATTTAAATTCACTTCAGCAATTGTATCATTACCGAACATTGAAATAATCATTTTCACTTTATTGTTATCAATTTCAGTGATTTTACCGGTGTAATCTGTAAATGCACCATCAATAATGCGCACTGTTTGACCAACTTCAACATCGATATCAAATTCTTGGACCGTTTGCCCCATTGAAATTAGGATATCACGAATTTCTTGTTCCAAAAGCGGAGTTGGTTTAGATCTATTTCCGTGTGAGCCCACAAATCCAGTAACATTTGGAGTGTTACGAACAACAAACCATGCTTCATCTGTCATTACCATTTCAACAAGAACATATCCTGGAAAGCGGTTCTCTTCAACTTCTTTTTTCTTTCCATTCTTTTCAATCTGAACTGTTTGAGTTGGGATTTCAACGCGCAAAATGTTATCTAACATATTGTAAGTTTGTGCACGTTGCAAGAGATTTTCTTTTACTTTATTTTCATAACCAGAATATGTTTGTAGGACAAACCATCCTTTATCAAAAGAATCCATTATATTTCCTTTCTTAACTATGTTTCAATTTAGAAAATATTGATGAAGCGAATCAAGCCATTAACAATCAATTGGTCAAAAATATAAATGATGATTACAAAAAAGGCTGTATATTCAATAATTGATTTAAAATCTAACCAACTTGCTTTGCGGGTTGGCCAAGTTGTTTCTTTAAGAAGTGTAAAAATATCCTTAATAAAACTCATTCTATTCTCCTATCTCGTTTCTTTATGTATAGTGTACTTGCCACAATGTTTACAAAATTTATTTACTTCTAAGCGTGTTGGTTTTGGAGTTCCACTAATTTTGATTGAATAATTCCTTGAACCACAAACCTCACAGGCTAGACTTGCTTTTTTTAGTGCCATAGTGCCTCCATCCTAACTATTATAACAAGAAAGATGGCCTTTGACAAGTTAAATTGCATCATACATTGTTTTTAACCTTTTGAGAATATTATATATTAAAAAACCTAGGAAATATCCTAGGCTTGAATCTGCTTAACTTAGCTTATTTTCCAAGATAGTATTCAGCAACTACATTCAATTTTTCATCGAATTCGAATACCAATGGTGGGAAGTTTGGAATTTCCACATCCATGATTTCGTCATCTGACAAACCTTTAATGTGTTTTACAAGGGCACGAATAGAGTTACCGTGTGCTCCTACGAATACATTCTTACCGTCTTTAAGTGCTGGAGCAATTTTATCTTCCCAGAATGGAAGGGCACGTTCCAAAGTCACTTTCAAGTTTTCAGCATCTGGAATTACTGAGTCATCAAGTGAAGCGTAACGACGGTCTTTATGAGCTGAGTACTCATCATCACGATCCATGTTTGGAGGTAATACATCGTATGAACGACGCCAGATGTGAACTTGCTCATCACCGAATTGTTCAGCTGCTTCTGCTTTGTTTTTACCAGTCAAACCACCGTAGTGACGTTCATTCAAGCGCCATGATTTTTCAACTGGAACCCACAATTGGTCAGCTGCTTCAAGAGCTAAGTTAGTCGTTTTAATCGCACGTTTCAACACTGAAGTATAAGCTTGGTCAAATTCGATACCAGCTTCTTTAATCAATTTACCAGCGTCAATCGCTTGTTGTGTTCCTTTTTCAGACAAATCAACATCAGCCCAACCAGTGAATAGGTTAGCTTTATTCCATTCAGACTCACCATGGCGAGCGAAAACCAATTTTACCATTATGGATTCTCCTTTTATTTTCCGAGGGCACCCTCGTTTTTCTATTCCATTCTACTAGATTTTTCATGAAAAATCCAGTCTGGACAGTGAAAAAGTGTATTTTTTCACAAAATTGTTTTCAAGTATTAAAAAAGAAGGAGTTATTAAGTCCTTCTTTCTATGTAAATCTATTCTTGAATTTGAAATTGTTTTAAACTTGATAGGTATAGTGCAGCACCAATAATAATAACAATACCGCCAATCCATCCTAAAAACGGAATCAATGATACCACTGCTCCTACGATAAACAAAATAGATGGCGCAAGCGAAATTCGTTTGTCATCTTTGTAATAGACCAGAGTTAAAATCCCTAAAATTAGTATTGCAATTTTTACCAAAGCAAAGGCAATAAACATCATTCCAACAATGACAGCAGCAGCATCTTCATCTTCAGATATACCAGCAATCATCACAATCACAAATGGCAAAATTGCCAAAATAATACCTGTGATCAAGCCAATAATTCCATCGATTTGAGCTAGAGTTTTTGTTTTCATAAAAGTCTCCTTTTCAATTAAATACACATTATTATACCATAATTTTACTGTACATTTAGAAATTTTTTAGAGAAATCAAAAAATACAGGACGAACCTGTATTTTTAAATAGTCTTATTTAGATTCAAAACCCTCTGTAACAGCTTGGGCAAAGTTTTCTTCCACGACACCTGCACAGTGATCACAGATAAACGCGTTGTAGCTACGTTCTGCAGTACTTGGATCGATACGACGGCAACGGTCACAAACCTCACCAGTTGCACGTTCAACTGTAAAGGCTACATCTTCAAAGCTTACAGCAGTTTCTGGAGCTGGTCCTTCTGCAATTGTTAAGTCAGAAACAATCAATAGTTGAGCGACATTGCTATCTACTGCACCAAGAAGAGTCTTCACTACTTCGTTTGGATAAACCGTCAAGTGAGCTTCAAGTGATTTACCGATTACTTTAGCATTACGAGCTTCTTCCAAGGCTTTTTGAGCTTGTCCACGGAAGTCCATAAAGGCTGCCCAAGTGTCCAAGATTTCTACTTGATTAGCAAATGTTTGAGCTTCTGGCAATTCTGATAATTGAACAAAGTCTTCAGCTTCAAACTCTAGGTATGACCAGATTTCCTCTGCTGTGTGAGGAAGGATCGGTGTCAAGAGTTTAGTGATTTTTACAAGGATATCATAGAAGACCGTTTGCATTTGACGGCGTTCAAGTGACTTAGCTCCTTCAATGTAGACAACATCTTTAGCGAAGTCGAGGTAGAAGGCAGATAAATCAACGTTGATAAAGTTAACAAGTGCTTTATAGATTGTCAAGAATTCAAAGTCAGCATAAGAATCACGAATGGTCTTGACAAGCTGGTTAAAGCGAATGGTCATGTACTTGTCCACTGAACGAAGCTCTTCGTAAGCAACTGTATCCTCAGCTGGATTAAAGTCAGAAGTATTAGCAATCAAGAAACGAAGCGTGTTACGAATCTTACGGTAAGTTTCAGAAACTTGGCTTAAGATATCCATAGAGATACGCACATCGTTGCTTGAGTCAACACTGGTTACCCAGAGACGCAAGATTTCCGCACCAAATTGTTTTTCAACATCGCTTGGAGCAATGGTGTTCCCAAGAGATTTAGACATCTTTTCACCTTTACCGTCAAGGGCAAAACCTTGTGACAAGATTTGTTTGTATGGTGCGACACCATGGTTGGCAACAGATGTGATGAGTGATGAGTTGAACCAGCCACGGTATTGGTCTGAACCTTCTAAATAGAGGTCAGCTGGGTATTTGAGCTCTGGACGGTTCACTACAACCCCATTCCATGATGAACCTGAGTCGAACCATACATCCATGATATCCGTTTCTTTCTTGAACAAACCATTTGGAGAACCTGGATGTGTAAATCCTTCTGGCAAGAGATCTTTGGCATCACGTTCCCACCAGATGATGGAACCATGTTCTTCAAAGAGTTGAGCCACATGTTCGATGGTTTCAGCTGTCATGATTGGTGTGCCATCTTCTGCGTAGAAGATTGGAAGAGGAACTCCCCAAGCACGTTGACGAGAGATAACCCAGTCGCCACGGTCACGGATCATGTTGTACAGACGGACTTTCCCCCACTCTGAGTGGAACTTGACTTTTTCAATTTCATCCAAGATTTCTTGGCGGAATTTAGATACAGAAGCAAACCATTGTGGTACTGCACGCCAGATAATTGGTTTTTTCGTACGCCAGTCAAATGGGTAGGAGTGAGAGATTTCTTCTTGAGCAAGAAGGAGGCTACCTAGTTTTTCAATAACTGTTGGAACAACCTTGTCGTAGAATTGACCTTCAAACTCTGCACCAGCATTGGCCATCATGATACCACGTTCGTTGACAGTTACAGCAACTTCGAGACCATTGGCAACACCGACATTGTAGTCATCCTCACCAAAACCAGGGGCTGTATGGACGATACCTGTACCAGAATCTGTTGTAACGTGGTCACCAAGTATAACGAGTTCATCTACTGCTGTATCCCATGGGTGTTCTGTCACGATGTGGTTCAATTCTGAACCACGGTAGGTAGCAAACACTTGAACATCCGCCCAACCAAATTTTTCAGACAGGCTGTTCAGCAATTCTGAAGCAACTACAAATTTACGAGTTTCGCCAGCTGGTTGCACCAAGACGTAATCAATATCTGCACCAACAGTCAAACCACGAGAAGCCGTGATGGTGAATGGAGTTGTTGTCCAAACGACGATATAAGTATCAGTGTCTAGAACACCTTTGCCATCTTTGACCTTATTGGCATAGTAAAGAGAAGTTGAAACCAAGTCATGGTATTCAATTTCCGCTTCAGCAAGAGCCGACTCAGATGACCATGACCAGTAAACTGGCTTAGCTCCACGGTAGATGTAGCCCTTGTTAGCCATTTCACCAAAGACACGGATTTGCGCTGCTTCATAGTCTGGCGTCAAGGTTACATATGGATTTTCCCAGTCACCAGAAACACCCAAGCGCTTGAAATCTTCGCGTTGTTTATCTACTTGAGAGAGGGCATAGTCACGACAAAGTTTCAAGTACTCAACCAAGTCCATCTCTTTGCGTTTAACACCTTGTTTTGCCAAAACTTGCTCGATTGGCAGACCGTGTGTGTCCCAACCTGGAATGTATGGTGCGTAAAATCCTGACATCGATTTTGAACGAACAATGATATCTTTAGAAATCTTGTTCATGGCATGTCCAACGTGAATATTCCCGTTAGCGTATGGAGGGCCATCATGAAGCGTGAAATGTGGTTTTCCTTCATTTAACTCTTGACGACGTTGATAAAGTTTTGCTTCTTCCCACTCTTTTTGCCAAACTGGCTCTTTAGTTGGAAGCCCGGCACGCATTGGAAATTCAGTTTTTCCTAGATTTAAAGTTTCTTTGAGTTTCATTGTATCTCCTTTATATATAGACAAATTAAAAACCACGATTCGCAAAAAGGACGAAAATCGTGGTACCACCTTTATTCGGAAAAAGACTCAGTCCTTTTCCCTCTTTTCCCGTAACGTGGGCAACGTCAAATCTTACTCATTTCAGACTTGATACTAAGAGAGGATAAATTTACCAACAGGGATTGTAGGACTTTCACCATCTCCTACTCGCTAGAAATGTGATTGATAAATTCTTGTTCTCGAATGAGATTCTTATAAAATTTGAACAGACTCTTTTTGAGCTTCACGATCTGAATCAGAATGAGATTCGGCATCAGATTCACGCTCTCCTTCAACAGATTCTTTCGCTTCTGATTCTAGTAATTCTTTATTTGCAGCCTCAATACGTGCTTGAAGTTCTGCCACCTCTTCTGGGGAGAATTGGCGAGTCATGTCAATCGGTTCTTCTTCCTGGTATGAAGATACATCTTCACCTAGAACCTCTTCGACGACTTCCTTGAAGGCTTCATCACTAGTTTGCAAATATGTTGCAGTCGGACGCAAAATTTCTTCCCAATCTGATGAGTCAACAATAGCTAATTGACTTTCGATTGTTGATTTCAAGCGTTGGTGGAAGACACGACTCTTGTTCTTCAACTCTTCTGTTTCAACGGCAACCTTCTTAGCATTGTCTGTAGCTTGACGCAAGATTTCATTAGCTTTATATTTAGCTTCATCTAACAGACGTTGTGCATCTTGCTCAGCTTGATGAACAATATTATTTGATCGCTCATTTGCTGCCTGTTTTACACGTTCAGCTGTATCTTGAGCAATCAGAACAGACTGACTCAACGAATCTTTAATCTCATCAAAATATGACAAACGTTCTTCTAAGTTTTTAATGTGTTGTTCTTTTTCATGATTGCTTCGCACAAGTGCTTCATAATCACGAACAACAATGTCTAAGAATTCATCAACTTCATCGCGATTAAATCCTCTAAACTGCAATCCGAAGGTTTTATCCTTAATTTCTAATGATGTAATTGGCATAATTTTCCTCACTTATTTAATAAAAAATAGAATCATTAATTGTTTCTGGTTCTTGGTCGTTTGTTACTGTTCTCTTAGGAATATCATTCGTATAATTGGAAAGACGTTCTTCTAGTTTTTTGACATAGATTTCAGTCTCATCCTTGTAGCGGACTAATTCTTCATAGTCAAAATAAATTTTATCTAAAAATTCGTCCACTTCTTCCTTATTATACCCTCTGAATTTAATCGAAAAAGCTTTATCAATAATTTCTTGTGGTGTAATCGACATATTTTTCTCACTTACTTAATAGTAACTGCACTGTTAATTTTATCTTATCTTTTTTTGTCTGACCATTTTCACGAAGAATACTGATTCTACCAAAACGTCTGACACTTACTAAATCACCAAGTTTAAGTTGGAAATCCGTTTTTTCAACTTCGTGATAATTTACTTGAACAAGTTTCTTATCAATGAGAGCATTGGCTTGCGAACGAGAAAGTTTCAAAACATTGGATAGAAAGGCATCCAAGCGCATGCTCGGAACTAACACATCCTTTTCCTGGTAGTTTTCTCTTGGAACAACTTTCTCTGAAAAAGAACGCTCTTCTAAGGAAACTGGGATTTTTGATACTTTTTGTATACCGTCCTCAAACAAATTTTTAAAATTACGATTAACAACGATTTGCGCTCTTTGATCGGTTACTAAAATATCACCGAACAATTTACGCTCAATACCTAAGCGATTAAGTACTGTTCCTAAAATTTTAGCATGTGTTAATTGTGAAAATTTATTTGGGTAAACAATTTCTAATAAGGTCATTTCAAAATCTAAAAGAGTGGGGATGAAATAATTTGGAGCAAGAATAACCCTTGCATATTCAGAAGGAACAAAATCCTCACTACTATAGACTCGAATACCTGCATTCCCACCCAATGTTTTAAGAATGAAAACTTGATGCGGATTTAAAAAATAAGTTAACACGGGAGCATATTGCTCTTCTACCTGGTTTATCCATTCCAATCCTTTATCAATAAAGGGTATATCTTCGACTGCAAAATGTTGGTAAATATCCTTGCTCATATCATCAATAGAATATTAATTAGGTAACGACTGATGTAACGGAGTAAAATAACTGCAATCCATACAGTAAAATCAAGTCCAGCAAATTGTAGGGGAAGACGTCTTAATGGTTGAAGAATTGGTTTCGTTAAAGTTTCCAAAAACCGGCCTAATTGTGTATTGTAGGCATTAGGAAACCATGATAATAGAGCAAAAGCTACAAGTATCAGTGAATAGATATCTGTAGCATTTTGTATAAATCGAGCAATTAGAAACATTAGCGTACTCTATTTCTCTTCATATCAAAGTCATAATCTTCAGTTTGAGATTCCTCTGGTAAACGAATATCTTCAATATTAACCACAACACCAACTGGAGTTAAAAGATACATTGTATTTGCAACTTTTCTAAGTTCACCAGCTAGAACATGACGAGCTCCGTCCAAATAATCTAAACAACGGCGAGCTTGAACTTCAGTCATATATTGGAAATCAATTAAAATACTTTCATTTCCTGCCAACAAATCAACAATATCTGTTGCATCTTCATATCGACGAGGATAACGGACATCAATTGTCACTTTTTCAGTACTACGATGACTTTCAACTGCTAATTCTTGTTGACGTGCATGAAGGCGTCTAATATTTTTTTCCTTGGCATCAGATTCTGAAGAAACTTGAGTCTGTTGTGGCAATTCCTTTCTTGGTGGAACTGCTGACAATGAACGCTCTGATGACGCAGTTACTACTTCATCAGAAATATTTTCTCCATCTTCAGTAAAATAATCTATAAATCTATCAAATTTATCTTTTAGTGACATGGTTTTTTCCTACTTAAAAAATGATGTACCTATACGAACAAAAGTTGAACCAAATTGAATCGCTTCTTTATAATCACGACTCATTCCCATACTTAGTTCTGACATTGGCATATTGGGGATTAGTTTTTGTTGAATTTCTTTTTGTAACTCTTGTGTTTCTCTAAAAATTGATTGTAACTCTTCAGTTTCAGCTTCAAAAGGAGCCATTGTCATAAGACCAACATATTCAATCTTATCTAACTTTGCTAAATCCGGCAACAGATTCATTAACTCCTCTTTTGAAAAACCATGCTTAGTTTCTTCACCAGAGATATTTACTTGTAAAAAACACTTAATCTTGCGATTTGTACGCTTTTGTATTTCTTCTGCTAATTTTAAAGAGTCTAAAGCATGGAAATAATCAACGTAGGCAATCACATCCTTGACTTTTCGTCGTTGCAAACTTCCTATTAAATGCCAGGTTATATTTCTATCGCTTAAGGCATGAAATTTTTCAAGGAATTTATCAACACGATTTTCTCCTATATGTCTCACCCCTTGATCAACCAATTGTGAAGCAGTTGATCCGTCGACATATTTAGTTACAGCAATGACAGAAACCGAGTCGACTTCACGACCGGCTTCTTGGACTGCATCTGTAACTTGCTGAAAAACAAGGTTTGTATTCTCTTTTAAATTCATTTGAATTATCGGTTTTTAAAGAATGGTGGAGTTTCCAACTCGTCTTCATCAGAAGAAGGAGCTTCAAATCGCTCTACTGGTGATACCAGAGAATCTCCCTGACGAACAATAGTGTCACGTCTTAAATCCCAATCACCAAATGCAGATGCTTTAGGTGCTTCAGGAGTACGAGAAGTACCAACTGGAACTTCTGGAGTTTCAGTTAAATCGAAGTGACGATCGTAGGTATGAGTACGTCCAGTTTTAACTGGTTCACGGTATGCATTTTGTCTTGGCTTAGGAGCTACAACTTTTTCAACAGCATCCTGACGAACACCCGTCGCGACAACAGTTACTCGAATTTCATCTTTCATTGTTTCATCAATAGATGTTCCGAGCCAGATATTTACACCGTGTCCTGCAGCTTGGTTGACAATTTCTGAAGCTTCTTCTGCTTCTGTCAAGGTCAAGTCCAAACCACCAGTCACGTTTACGATAACATCCTCTGCACCATCGATTGTAGTTTCAAGGAGTGGAGAGTAGATAGCTTTACGAGCCGCTTCGATAACACGCTCTTCACCACTACCAATACCAATTCCCATTAGGGCATTACCTTTGTTTGCCATTACAGTCTTAACGTCTGCAAAGTCCAAGTTAATCAATCCTGGGCGAGTAATTAAATCTGTAATCCCTTGTACACCTTGACGAAGAACGTTGTCCGCTTCACTCAAAGCTTCAAGAAGCGGTGTCTTCTTATCAACGATTTCCAATAGGTTGTTATTTGAAATAATCAACAGTGTATCAACATGCTCACGAAGTTCGTTAATACCTTCCACTGCATATTGGCCACGTTTACTTCCTTCAAAACCAAATGGACGTGTCACAACACCGACAGTCAAGGCACCAAGACCTTTAGCGATACGAGCAATAACTGGTGCAGCACCTGTACCAGAACCACCACCCATACCAGCAGTGATGAAGACCATATCAGCTCCACTGATTGCTTCGGTTAGAACTTCTTCGCTTTCTTCAGCAGCTTTACGACCAACCTCAGGTTGACCTCCTGCACCAAGTCCACGAGTTAATTTAGGGCCAAGTTGAATTACAGTTTCAGCTTTTGTACTACTTAAAGCTTGTACATCAGTGTTAGCTGCAATAAACTCAACACCAGAAACACCTTCTTCAACCATACGGTTTATGGCGTTCCCACCGCCGCCTCCAACACCGATAACTTTAATTACTGCACCTTGTGCTGCTGCTGTATCAAATGAAAATGTCATATTATTTTTCCTCTACTTTATTCGTCAAACATGCTTCCAATCAAGCTACGGAAACGATCAGTTAATTTCTCTTTCGGTTTTTCTCCCGATTGGTTGAGTGATGCATCTGTCGTATAGACAGGTTCATCAGAACCACTAGTTGATCCGAAAACTGAGCTTTGAGAAGCAGTTGCTTTTGGTTGATTTGATCTAAAGTCAATTGGTTGATGACGTAATGTTTCATCACCTCTAATAGCACGTTGAGCTAGTACGTTTACTTCAGTAAGGCTACCAGCGAATTCTGATAAGCTGATTACATGCGCAAATGCTGGGTTGCGGATACCAACTTGATTTGGAACGTAAAGTTTAACACGTACTCCAAAGACTTCTTGTGCCAGCTCAACAATTCCAGGAAGAATAGCATTTCCGCCAATCAAGGAAATCCCACCTGACAAGTCAAGCAAATGTCTTCTTTCCAAATCTTGCTTGATTTGTTCAAAGACATGCTTCAATCTAGCTGAAATAATTTGAGCTAAGTAAACTTCGCTCACTTCTACTGGTTCAACTTCACCGATAACTTCAACTTGGAAAGTTTCTTTACTTGCCAACTGAGGATAAGCCTCACCATAGTTTAGTTTCAAGCTTTCAGCAATTTTCTTAGAAGTTTTTAGAACTTTTGAAATGTCTTTTGTAACGTATTCTCCACCTTCTTGGTATACATTAGTGTACTGCAATTCTTGATTGCGAATAGTTGCAACACTTGTTTGGCCACCACCCATATCGATAACAGTCGCTCCAAACTCACGTTCGCCTTCGTTAAGAACAGAGTTGACAATTGCAAGCGGTGAAATAATCACGTTATCAACTTGAACTCCAACACGTTCTACAGTTTTACGAAGGTTGTGAAGAATGGTTCTTGGACCTGTGTATAAAAGCCCACGCATTTCTAAGCGTACTCCCATCATTCCACGTGGATCACGAATTCCTTGGAAGCCATCAACAACAAACTCTTCTGGAACAAAAGTAATCACTTCACGATCTGGTGTCATACTCTTTGTCAAAGCTGATTTGACTACATTTTCAACATCTTGATCTGTAATTTCTTTTGTGTCTGATGTTACAGGAATCATTCCTTGCGTTGGCTCAACTTGCAACAAGTTCGCTGGAAGACCAACGTTTACAGACTTGATAGAAATTCCTGCTTTCTCTTCTGCTTGAGAAATAGCAGATTTAATAGCTGCCGCTGCAGCCTCGATATCAACGATAATTCCATCCTTGACACCTTTACTTTTTGCGTTACTAACGCCAATTACATTTACTTCACCATCTACAAGCTCTGCAACTAACACTTTAATAGAGCTCGTTCCAATATCTAAGCCTGTAAAAAAACCATTTCTAGTCATTACACTGCATCCTCTCTATCTTCCAAGTTTCACACTTTGTTTTTTTAATAGCTACAAGAAGGCATAGCTATTCACAGAATATTATATCATAAAAAATATATTCGTGCTTAATTTTTTATGATTTTATAGCATGTTTTTGAAGAAAAAAAGGCAAAAATTTCTTAAAAAATAACTTTATTATAAAACTAAAATTAAAAACAATACTAAAATGTGTGAAATTATCATCAATTGGATGAACGTTCGGTTTTTCTAGTCATGGAATTCTGTTTTTTGATTTCGTTTTTCACGTAACTTTTAGCTATCATTTTTGAAATCATTCGTTTTTTTTAAATGTGTTTTAAAAAAACTAATTACAGAACAATAAAAAAAGAAGCTAGGGTTTCTAACTTCTTTTACATTTTCAACTGTTTTAATGCAGTACGTAAATAATATCCTTCTCGAATCTCTTTTCCTACACGCTTGGTGTTTTCTAATAGAGTCTGGTAGTCATCTAAAGTTAACTCCTCTATTACTTGCGGCAAGTCATGTAGTGACTCGACTGCGATACCACACTCTTTCACTAGAACAAAATGAGAGAGAGCTGACTGCTTCCACACTACAAGCGGGAATCCAGATGCCAAGTAAAGGGATGCCTTGTGAGAGTTGTTGTAGCGAAGGTACTCGCCAAAGACACCACTACAGGTTTCAACACTATCCCCATCCCATACGAGTCCAAATCCACCCTCAAGGGCTACAGGAAGCTCGTCAGGCAGAAAAGAACCAAAGTAAGTTTCATTCTCTAAAGCTCTACTCTCATCAAAACCAACACCATAGAGGTTATAGGCAGGATTTGCCGGCAATTTATACAAGTAACCAGCTTTTTCTTGTGCTAGATTACCTGCCACAATCATCGGCTGGTCTTTTGTTTGACCGATCTTCTCTTGGAAATTAGGAATCAAATAGTCAAAAATGCCAAGGCTAACAATCTTATCTTCCGCAATTCCTTTATCCACCAAAACAGATTTCATAACCGGGTTGTGGGCGATGATTCCATCAGCTGCTTTGAGAAAACTTGCTTCTTGGAGGTACATCCGAATTCTGTGTTTTAAAGGCAGTGAAGTCATGTTGGCATGGCGGAGCACTTCTAGGTCATGAATCAAAAGATAGACTTTAATCCCTCTTTTTTGCGCTTTTTTGACCAAATGGGTGGAGAAAAAGCTATGGTGGAGCATGGGAAACTGGATCAACAACTCATCTCCTTGCTTTAGTTGATCCAAGGCTTGTCCAAAAGCCTTTGCCTTATGGCGTTGAGCCGCAAGGGTACTCATTTGATACCAATTGTCGACGGACAAGACCAAGGGGTGATAGCCTTCTTCTTTCACAATACTTTCTACGTCATTGCGCGCTTTATTTCCCGCGTTCTTTGCGTTGACATCATGCAGGAATTCTTCTTTTAAGTAGTATTTCATAGATTATTGTTTCTTTCAATCAAACTCATTTGCTACAACTTCCAAAGCACGCTCAATGACCACGTGCATGTCGTAGTATTTATAGTCTGCCAAGCGTCCACAGAAGATAACCTTGTCATTCTTATCCGCTTCTTCTTGATACTTCGCAAACATAGCGTTGTTCTTTTCATCGTTGATTGGGTAGTATGGCTCATCCCCACGTTTCCAGTCAGCTGGGTATTCACGCGTGATAACCGTCTTAGGTTGGGTACCATACTCGAAATGCTTATGTTCAATGATACGAGTATAAGGAATCTCACGCTCTGTGTAGTTGACCACGGCATTTCCTTGATGGTTTTCCTCATCCAAGATTTCGTGTTCAAAACGAAGACTGCGGTATTCCAATTCCCCATGTTTGTAATCAAAGTACTGATCAATCATTCCTGTAAAGACAACTTTATCAGCTGAAGCTTCAAGCTCTTCACGATTGGCAAAGAAATCAACGCCAAGCTCTACTTCCACATCACCAAGCATGTTTTCAATGATGACGTTGTATCCACCGATTGGAATACCTTGGTAACGGTCATTAAAGTAGTTGTTATCAAAGGTCAAACGCACTGGGAGACGCTTGATGATAAAGGGTGGAAGGTCTGTTGCAGAACGTCCCCATTGTTTTTCTGTATAGCCCTTGATCAACTTTTCATAGATATCTGGACCAATCAACTTGATAGCTTGCTCTTCCAAGTTTTTCGGCTCAACATCCTTCATATCAGCTGTTTGCTCGGCAATCTTGTCTTTGACTTCTTGAGGAGTCTTTGTTCCCCACATAGCATAGAAGGTATTCATATTAAACGGAAGATTGTAAAGACTTCCCTTATAGTTAGCTACCGGTGAATTGATATAGTTATTAAACTCCGCAAACTGATTAACATAATCCCAAACCTTTTTGTTGGAAGTATGGAAAATGTGGGCACCATACTTGTGAACATTGATGTCTTCAACATTTTCACAGTAGATATTTCCACCGATGTGATCACGTTTGTCAATCACTTTTACTTTTTTGCCACGTTTTGTAGCTTCGTGTGCAAAGATTGCTCCAGACAAACCTGCACCTACAATTAAATAGTCATACATATTAAATTAAAACTCCGTTAATGAACTTTACATTTCTTATTATTGCCGACTCAGGATCAGCAAAAGTTAGTTGTTTTTTAGAAAGGTATCATATCATGACCCGACTAAAATCTAGTACTAGAGCTAGGTCTCATTTGTAGCAACAATATCATTTGATTCTTTTTTGCTAAAAGTATTTGTTGTAAATAGTAAAAACATGAATATATTATATGTAGGAACAAACCAGAAGGCTTCAATCATACAGTTAAAAGCAATCAATGATAAAATCGCAACTAATAAATATTGACCATCCTTATACTGTTTCCTTGAGGCGACAACATAAATTATTATCAATAGAACTACAGGCACTATTCCATATGTAAATAACATCTGCACATAAGAGGAATCTACATAGTTATACCCTATTACAGATTCTGTTTTACCACCCGAACCTATAAATTGAACGTTTCTTGTCCCAAATAGATGCACTCCAAACGTATCAAATGCATTCCTACCTAGAGCTAGCCTTCCCGTGATTAATTTATTTATCGATACCAAAAATGGATTAGACCATGAAAACTTGTATGAAAAATAGGTAACAACTGATGCGAATACAACAGCTGAATATGGTAGCAAGGCAAAAATCTTTAGTTTTTTCCCATTGCTGTAATAAAAATAAATGAAAATAACTGTCGCTAACAAGATTGACAAAGCATTTAAACGTGCATCACAGTATTTTATAATGAAAGCTGATAGCAAGACACCAAACAGCGATCTAGTCCATATAAATTTGTCTTTTAGAAGATAGGAAATTGCTAAAAATAGATAAAAACAATGTGATGCAAAGTCCGTAGGATAAATAAATCCAAATGAATTTCGAATAACACCCGCACGATTATATTGTAGATTAGGAACCATGCCAACAAGTGATAAAAGAAAAACTCCAACTACGAGAATACCAGCTACAACTACATAGTTCCTCAAAACTACTTTCATATCTACATTAACCAAGAGGACTAGCAGCATCGAATAGACTAGAAAATTAAGCCTATTCGTTTGAACATACACTAAAACCCCCGAAAGCAACAATAGAATAGAAAATATTAGATATTTGTATGAGACACGCATTTTATACAAAAAACGAAGCCCTAAAAGCAATACAACCAAAAATAGGAAATTTACTTTGACTTGAAAAAAAGTCCTATCCAGCATCGTAGTTGATATGGTATTAAAAAATACCACTACAGATACAACAATGCTGACTAGTAGGTTTTCAAATTTAATTTTTATCATATTTTTTGAAAAAGAATCATACAGGGTGAATTCTAAGAAAAAGAAATATTGAATCGTATGAGAAAAAATATTATTTCTTTAATCTTCTAGTTCACTTATACTCTTCTATCCTCCCTTTCCTAACTATTTAATCAACCAAAGCGAATTTAATCTAAACAAGAGTTTTTTACAACAAGACTATAAGCTACTGAAATTTCTTATTTATTCCATATAATTTCACTTATTCGATAACTGCTGTTTTAACTCTCTTGGATTAATTACTTTTAAGAATAGTATTTGAGAAATGTAAAGTATCACTCCTATTGCAGCAAATACCATAACATTTATAACAGGCGTAAAATTCACTGTAGTTTTCACTACAAATAGTCCACCGTACATGAGAGCTGATGCTCCTATAATTTTAAAAGTCGAAGCAAGAATAGGCACTTCTTTTAAATAATTTCTTGTAAAATACAGTTGAATTGCCCATACCAAGGCTTCTGTTAATACAGAAACAATGGCCGCTCCGATATAACCTAATTTAGGTAGTAATAATAAATTTAAACCGACACTCACAATAGCTGGAATAGTTGTCGAAATCATAAATTCTTTATTTTTATTATGTGGAATCAAGATTTGAATACCCATAATATTTGTCCATCCAATAAAGAACATCCTAAAAATCATAATTGCTATCGCATATTTAGCATCTTGGAAATCCTGTCCTAAGAAAAATTGCACAAAATCATCATTAACAATTAACATCCCTGCTATTATAGGAAAAATGACCAAATTGTATATTAAGAAAGACATCTGATGCATTTTGTTTACAGCCTTGTGATCTCCAGTCGATAGGAGATTGGCAACACGAGGAAGCATCACACTTCCTAACGAAGTCACTAGTGTAAGCAAAATATTGACCAATTTTAAGGCTTGGTCATAAATTCCGACGTCTTTAGTTGAGGCTAATGCCCCTAGCATAGTACGATCCAAAGTAACATATAGCGAAATAGCTATTTGCGGCAAAAACAAGAGAACAACTGGTTTCAAGTGTTGTTTAGCATAGGGCCAATCAAAATGTGGTTTCCCGATAAATTCTCTGGCTGGCAACCACATACTAAACTGCCCCAATAATTCAAATATTGTTAGCAAAAACACATAAAGATATAAATCATTTGCTGATTTTACAAATAAGAAGATTGAAATGACACCGACCAGTTTAACAGTAATATTTCTAACTGTTATCTTGCGAAAATCCTCTAACCCTTGAAATAACCAGGAGATATCCATCCCTTTAGATACCAGACTCAAACCCAAAATATATGCAACGGGATTTTGCATAAATGACAAGGACAGACATAAGAGAATGTATAAGCATATCGACAGAATGGTCGCACCAAACTGCAAGGTGTATATGCCCCAAAAGTTTTTTCGGATATCTTTACGATGGCCTGAAATTTCTTTTGTACCATAATTGGCCACTCCCAATGTCGCCAATAAAATAAAGTAGGTAACAATTGAATTGAAATAACCATAAGTACCTAAATCAGTTGAACTAAATACCCTAGTTACATAAGGTGTTGTTATAATAGGAAGAATTATGACTAAAAGCTGGTAAGAAAGATTATATGCATAATTTTTTAAAACCTTCATTCTTACCTAACCCATCTTCTCTCTAATTTTTTCATACAGTTTTGGAGAAACCAAAAGCATCAGGTATTTCACTTTATTTTTTCCTGTTATATTTGGATTAGGAATAATATCGTTGAAGTAACTAGTGTATTCTTTTCTGATTTTATTGACATCCGAATACATCTTTGAACTAAGCATAGCATGTACTACATGTAACCCCTTAAAGACATAACGTACAGTAAGTGCTTTCTTCATTTCCTTATCATTAGGATAATCTCTCTGAACAAATTCTCTATTCATCTCTATAGCCTTATAGAAGTCTAAAAATTTATCACTATAAGAAGAATTGACAATACTTCCAGGTCTTCTATAATATTTGTATAAATTGATGCATCCTACGGCAATTTCATTGCATGCTCCGATATGCTCAAAAGAGACAGCCAAATCTTCATAGATCATACCCTCTGGAAAAGGAAACTTCATCAAGATTTCTTTTTTGTATAGTTTTCCCCCTGGATGAGTTCCAACTATATTTCCATAAAACATCTCTTTCAAAGCTGTATAGCGATCTAATTTCAAAGAATCTATGTTAGTTAATGAACCTAAAAAATCCTCACTTTGGAAGTCCCTAACTTCGATGACGGAAGTTGCAACAAGATCAACATCATACTTCTTTTGAAGTTGCACTAAATACTCAACAGTTCTACGATCATAGTAATCATCAGAATCAATGAAAATTATCCACTCAGCAGAAGCAAACTTTACACCCGTATTTCGAGCATTAGAAAGGCCTCCATTCTCAATATGCAAGACTCTAATACGGTCATCTTCTTGGGCATACTTATCACATATTTTTCCAGAATCATCAGTAGAGCCATCATCTACCAAAATAATCTCAATATCCTTGTACGATTGATTAATTAAGCTATCAACACAATATTTCAAATAATCTTCAACGTTGTATACTGGAACAACAATCGAAACTTTCCCCATTATACTAATCCCTTCATGATAACTTCTACAATCTGTTGACAAGCTGTTCCATTCCCATAAGGATTGCTTGCCTTACTCATCTTGTTGTATTCCTCTTCATTTTCCAAAAGAAGCTTAAAATTCCTATAAATATTTTCTTCTTCTATTCCTACCAATTTCAAAGTTCCTGCCGCAATCCCTTCAGGACGTTCTGTGGTATCACGCATGACTAAAACTGGTTTCCCTAATGATGGAGCTTCTTCTTGAACTCCACCAGAATCTGTCAAAATCATGTAGCTTTGGTTCATGAAATTATGGAAATCAATAACTTCTAAAGGTTCAATGATTTTCATGCGTTCATTATCCCCAAAGACTTTACTTGCCAATTCACGAACTTTAGGATTTTTATGAATTGGGTAAACAACTTTTACATCTTCAAATTCATTTAAAATACGATTAACAGCATTAAACATATTTTTCATTGGTTGCCCAAGATTTTCACGTCTGTGAGCTGTCAACATAATCAACTTACTATCCTTAGCCCACTCTAAAATTGGGTGATTATAATCATCCTGAACAGTTGTCTTTAAGGCATCAATAACGGTATTCCCTGTTACAAAAATATTCCCTCTTCCCTCTTTTAGAAGATTTTCCTTTGCAACTTCTGTCGGAGCAAAATGATAATCTGCAATAATAGAAGTAGTCTGACGGTTGAACTCCTCAGGGAATGGACTTTGAAGATTGTAGGTTCTTAAACCTGCTTCCACGTGTCCAACTTTTATTCCCATGTAAAAGGCTGCCAAGGCCGTTGCGAAAGTTGTCGTCGTATCTCCGTGAACAAGTACAATATCTGGTTTTTCTTGTTCAAGCACCGCTTGAATTTTGTCTAGAATACTGGTCGTAATTGAAAATAGGGTTTGATTCGCCTTCATAATCCCCAAATCATAATCAGGAACGACTTTAAAGACATCCAAAACTTGCTCAAGCATCTCCTTATGTTGTCCAGTCACGCAGACAAGTGTCTTAATCGAGTCATTTTTTTTCAACTCATTTACTAAAGGACACATTTTGATTGCCTCTGGGCGCGTCCCAAAAACCAACATGACTTTTTTCATTTTGATTCTCCCTTTAGTTCTCTATACAGTTCCCTATAGTTCTCCAAGAATAAAGGATAACTAAATTTATTTTCATAGTCTTTCTTTGCTTGGCTAGCAAGCTCCTGTCTTAATGTTGCATCCATAGCTAATTTATCAATAGCAGATGCCAGAGCAGCAGGGTCTTTTGCCGGAACTAGAATCCCATTTTTATTTGTTACAACTTCGTTTAATCCCGGTATATCCGTCGCAACTAAGGTTTTACTATTCATAAATGCCTCAATGGCAACTAAGCCAAATCCTTCAAATACTGAAGGTAAAACACAAAAATCAAAACTATTGATACATTCCACAATATCCTTACGATATCCTAAAAAAGTTACCGAATCTTGAAGATGTAGCTCTTTAACCTTATTCTCAAGTTCATTTCTAAGCTCACCATCACCAACGATAAATAATCGAATATCCTTAATAGTCAGTAAGGAAATAGCATCAAGAAGATAAGTCAAGCCTTTTTGTTCAGATAACCTGGCAACACAACCAAGTTTAATCCCACCATAACTGATAATCTCATCGACTTGGTCATCCGTTTCCTTTAAAACAACTCCATTATAAATAACCCTGCTATCAGTAATACCTACATCTTCTTTTAGGTTTTTATTTACTGCTTCTCCCACTGCCACACTTTTAGCATTTTTTAAAGCAAATCCATATAGAGGCAGTTTATCTTTAAAGACATTATGGGCTGTGTAGACATGGATCAATTTTGGATGGCGCATCTGCAACAAACGAATATAGAAAGCAGCCATCCGGTGATGGGTGTGGACAAGAATGATCTCGTTTTCTTTGATGATTTTGGAGAGACTAGCAAGAATCTTGAGCACAGTAGCTGGCTGTTTGCTATCGACGTCTAGAATCCGATGGTGTTGAATCCCATTCTCTGCTAGTTTATCTTCCCATAGTCCACCAGTAGACGCGACATGTACCTGATCAAATTCATCCTTGAGGTCTGTCGCCAACTGATAGACAATGCGTTCTGCCCCACCGATATCCATAGTCCGCGAAATGTGCAGAATATTATTTTTTTGCTTTCCGTTTTTCATGTACTACTCTCTTAATAAAAGTGGCATTTCCTACAAAATAGCGCTTAAATAGGCGTTTTGGTTCATTGGCCACACGGAACAACCATTCCAGATTGGCCTTTTGCATCCATATAGGTGCCCGCTTGATATGTCCTGAAAGGACATCAAAGCTTCCTCCCACTCCCATAAAGACAGAATTAACACCTTGATCCATAAATTTTTGAATGATGTATTCTTTCTTGGGAGAGGTAATCCCAACAAAAACAAAATCAGGATTTTTCTCTCGGATATCTTCTTGAATACCGTACTCATCTTCTTCAGAAAAATAACCATTACGATATCCAAGGACTCGTAAATTTGGATAGTCTTTCTTAAAGATTTCTAGCATGTCTATTAAAACTTCTTCCTTGGCACCAAAAAAATAAACCGAATAAGACTTTTCATTGGCCAACAAGAGCAATCTTTGCATCAAATCAATCCCAGCAACTCTCTCAGGAACTTGATAACCCAAAAAGCGGGAAGCAAGAACAACTGAAGCTCCATCTGCATTAATAATCTCAGAAGCGTTCACTATCTTTTTAATAGATTCATCTGTTTGACATTGATTAATTTTGTCTGCGTTCACCCCCATTAGATGGAGTGGCCGTTGCTCAAGAACAAATTTTTCAACAGCTTGGACAGTTTCGTCCATTGTTAAGGGGTCAATTCTGACCCCCATTAAATTAAAACTATTCAATTTAATCTCCCCACGTAGACTCAAAATGACCCTTACGCTCAGCTTCTTTTGGCAGTTGCATGTAATCACCGTATATTTTTGTCAAATATTCATCGGGATTTGCATGACAACTTATTTGTAAATTTTCAAATTCTAGTAATTGCGGTTCCCCGAACACTTCTTTTCTTGCGAGTTCACGTTCTCGGTAGGAACCCAAGACATTTCCGACCATAGTACTAGTCTCGTAATCATATTGTTTGATGATACTTTGCAATTTTTTATTAATTTTTGAAGTGTTTAAAAGTTTATTTAATTTCAAAGTTTTTGAAACTTTTACAATCGCATTTTCGAATGAACCTCTATCTCTCTCATGTATGCGATCGATGACAGAAATTTTAGACAAGGCACGATAGAACTTTATTTTATTTGTATGCACCCAGTAATGAATTCCGTCTTCTGGGTAACCATCTAAGGGAAAGATATCAATAAAGGGACTACACCATTCATTGCCAAATTGAATTTGGATTGAAGTATCCATAATAGAAGTATTACCTAGATTATCGTCGTGAAGTCTTAAAATAACACTTTCAGGAAGCTCTTTCTCACAGATTGACAAGAATTTTTCATAATCTTTTCTAGGCATTCCTAAATCCATATCATCATCCCATGGGATAAATCCTTTATGACGAATGGCACCTAGTAATGTCCCACCTAAGGCGTAATAACGCAAATTATGTCTTTTACAAAGATCAATATAACTTTCTAAAAGAGTTAACTCTCCTAATTGAATTTCTCTCACTTTATTCATAGAATCATTTTGCTCCATCTCTCATCAGCACTACTTTTATTGTTTTTAATAAAATTTCGAAATCTTTCCAAATTGTCCAATCATCGATATAAGCTACATCTAGTTTGACAACATCGTCAAAATTGGTAATTCCACTTCGACCACTAATTTGCCATAGCCCAGTAATGCCTGGTTTAAAACTCAATCGACGTTTCTGCTCAGGAGTATACTTTTCATATTCGTCCACAGTTGGAGGACGAGTTCCTACTAGGCTCATATCCCCAATCAGTACGTTCCAAAACTGTGGCAACTCGTCAATACTAGTTTTACGTATAAAGCGACCAATTTCTGTAACTCGAGGATCATTATCCATTTTAAACATACCACCTTGCATGGTATTCTGATCCATCAATTGCTGCTTGATTTCTTCTGCATCTACCCTCATGGAACGGAATTTATAAAATGTGAAATAGCGACCATTTTTACCGACTCGGGTTTGAGAGAAGATTGCTGGTCCACCATCTTTTCGAATCATTGGAACAAGGACTATACTTACCAATCCACAGATGATCAGTCCAACAATTGCTCCTAAAATATCAATCATTCGTTTGGCAACTATGTGGCTTGGTTTGTAGAGATTTGTAGAAAAAGTTACTACATTTAATCCAGCCATCTCATGGATTTGTTTGTTTCTACCTAAATTCTTATCAAAGGCATTTAGATTAACAGTAACATCAATTCCCATCGTTTCAAATTGAGAGATAATGCTACCAATATCATAATCCTCACTAGGTAGATTTACAAAGACTTCATCAACTACCTCATGAGTTGCATAATTGATAAGATTTTTGGGTGGAACAACAGTAACATTATCATGTTTAAAATCTGGATTATCTAAGACACTGACTGCTACTAATTTCCCAGACACGTCATTTGCTGTCAAAAGACGTTCAATTACCTTCTCAATCCGAGATGTCGCTGTAATCAAAAGAATCTTTCGGCTACCTTTTAAATTATGATTAAATTGAACCCAGTATTTTTTTATAACAAAACTAAGAATATAATTTAGAATCCCGTATAAAGAAAGGAAATAGATCATTCCTCTTCTAGAAATAACAAATTGATCTTTAAGGAAAAAACTAGAGAAACTAATTAATAACGCAAAAAATATGATGTATTTTATTGTCTCTATCAATTCAACCGACTGACTTCGCTTGAAAAAATCCTTACCATAGCCACTAATATAGAAGGCTGCAAAATGAAGAAAATAAAGGACAAACACAGTTTTTGCAACAATCTCTGTTTCTGTAACAGAAATCAGTATATAAGCTAATACACTAACGAGTATACTCTGCAAAAACGCTAGAGTTACGTTATAGAAACCCCTTCCTTCCATATTTCCTCCCTAAACTTATTTTTTACCGTAGGCACCGTAATTCCCATATCCACCATATGTACCATAAGTACCATACTTTTCAAGATGGATATTGAATTTATTCAAAATTACTCCCAAGAAGGGTACGCCTGTTTGCTCTAATTGTGTCTTAGCTTTTTGAACTTCTCTACGTTTCGTAGCAGAAGCCTCTGTTACCAAAATAGAAGCATCGCATTTTTGAGCAATAATCGCAGCATCGATAACGACTCCAATCGGAGCTGTATCTACAATGATATAGTCAAAATACTTGCGAAGTGTTTCTATCATAACTTCAAATTTTTCACTTTGAAGAAGAGCTGTCGGGTTAGGTGAAATAGCTCCAGACTGGATAACAAATAAATTCTCCACATTCGTCTCACACAAGCCATGTGACAAATCTTTTGTACCAGATAGGTAGTCTGTCAAACCAGTGATTTTTTCAGTAGACATGAAAACACCAGACATAACAGAATTTCGAATATCTGCATCAATAAGGAGTGTTTTGTAGCCAGCACGCGCAAAAGCCCAGGCAATGTTGGTTGATGTCGTAGATTTTCCTTCTCCAGGTCTAACTGAGGACACTGCAATAACCTTTAACTTATCTCCACTCAATTGAATATTTGTGCGTAGAGCGTTGTAGTATTCTTCTGCTTTTTTTACAAACGCTTGGCGTTTTTCTGATAATTCTAACTTTGCCATGTTTACTCCCTTACTTTAATTTCTCTAGATTTGGAATAACTCCCAAAAGTGAGAGATGCATTACTTCTTCAATATCTTCTGGACGTTTCACTCGATCATCCAATAGTTCAACTAATAGAGCCAATAGAATCACAACACTTGCTCCTGCACCTACACCCAAGATTGTGTTGCGACGAATGTTTGGTGAAGATGGTGATACAGCAGGACGAGCTTCTTCCAAGGTCGTTACATCTGATACTTTCGTAACAGAAATAATTTTTTCAGCAGCTACTTCTCGAAGAGCATTTGCAATACGGCTTGCTTCTTCAGGTTTACTGTCACGTACAGAAATTGACACAATACGTGTATCTGCCGGAACTGTTACTTGAACTTTTCTAGCAAGAGCTTTCGCATCAAAATTTAATCCTTGCCCAGCCACTACTTTTTCTAATACATCCTGAGAAAGGATAATCTCACGGTAGTCTTTTACCAAGTAAGAACCTGCTTGCAAATCTTGGTTAGTTAATCCAGGTTTATCAGCTTGATTTCTATTAACAACGTAGATACGTGTAGTACTTGTATATTCAGGTTTAACCACAAACGAACTATAGGCAAAAGCAATAGCTCCAGTAACAATAGCTGCTAGAGCGATAAATAATTTACGCTTCCACAATACTTTTAACATTTGTACTACATCAATTTCGATTTTATCTTTGTCTTTCATTGTAACTCCTATAATATTTGATTTTCAATCACTTTTGCAGGATTGGTCGTAAAAAGCTCTTGGGCTTTTTCTTGGCCATATTTTTTACTAACCAATTCGTAGGCTTCCTTCATATAAGGTCGTCGATCAACTAGATTATGCATGTCACTTGCCACGATATGAACTAGATCTCTATCTAAAAAATAGCGAGCTCGTTTTTTCATAAACTTATAGGTATCGCCAAATAGTTTTGGCTTTAGAATACTCGAACTATTAATTTGCGTGTAACATCCCATATTGATAAGCTCTCTCACTCTTTTTTCATCATTTTCCAAAGCGTGGTAGCGTTCAATATGAGCAATCACAGGCGTTATGCCTAACATGAGAACCTTAGACAAGGCGCTGTGAATCTCACGATAAGGTGTATTCATACTAAATTCAATCAAGGCATACCGTGTATCATTGAGTTTAGGGATGATGTGATTTTCTAATTTATCTAAGATGTCGCTAGTAAAATAGATTTCAGCACCGTATAAGATTGTTAGGTCAGGAGCTATTTCCTTAGACAGTTCCTGAACGATCTTAAAATTAGCAGCAATTTTATCTTCTGGCGTCTCAAACATTCCCTTTCGTCGATGAGAAGTTGAAACAATAGTCCGAACCCCTTGTGCATATGCTTCTTCAAGCAATACTCGACTATCTTCTATAGTTTTAGGTCCATCATCGACATCAAAAACTATATGTGAATGGATGTCAATCATTTTATTTCCCTTCCATGATATCTTTAATAGCTGTCTTACTTGCTTCCAAACTATTCTGATCCACTTCTAACATATACAAGGCACTATCTGGCATTGCATATGAAGGAAGATCCATACGACCAGTTCCCTTTAAATCTTGAGTTGTAACAGTATATTTGCCGCCATTTGCTAGTTGAGAATTGACTAGCCCAACCATAGTTTCTGGTGGCATATTGGTTTGAACCGAAGACTGTAGACCTTGGATAATGGCATCATAATTTTTCAAGGCTTCTGCAGAGGTCAATTTTTGAATAATAGCAGCAATCACTTTTTGATGATTACGACCACGATCGCCATCACCATTTGCTAACGAATAACGCTCTCTAACAAAGCCTAAAGCTTGCTCAGAGTCTAGATGCACATTTCCAACTGGGAAATGATAATTGCCATGACGTGACGTGAATTCTTGGTCGTTGTAGACATCTACACCTCCCAGAAGATCTATCAATTTCAAGAAAGAAGTGAAGTTGAGACGAGCATAATAATTCAATTCAATGTCATAGAGGTTTTCCAAGGTATGGATAGAAGCATCCACCCCATAAATCCCCGCATGTGTCAGTTTATCTTTTTGATTATTCCCACCATCAGCAATCGACACATAGGCATCACGAGGTGTTGTCGTCAATAATATTTTCTTAGTATCCTGATTGACAGTCATAATGATATTGACATCTGAACGTGATACGGAACTTATAGGACCATAGGTATCAATCCCGCTAATATAGACATTAAAAGTATTATTTGTTGCCACTTTAGGAGCTGCAACTGTCTTTGTTAGATCCTTAGTATAAATCTTTTTAATTTTCTTAGCATAATCCGGATCTTCTTGTTCAATCAGATTTTCAAAAACACCATTTAAGACAATTGCTTTTGTTTGGCCAGCAAGCAAGCTCTTATATGCCGCTTGATAAGAACTAACCTCCTCAACAGTCAGTTCTTTACTATGACTTGCTTTGATATCATCTATAAGTTTATGAATATTTTCTCCATCTGTCGCCATAGGAGCTGCAAGGCTTGTCAATTGAGAAATATCATCTACCTCACTATCTGCTAAAACAGCTATACTCATCGAATAACTTGAATAATTAGACGAAGCATTAAATTGATTTGCTAAGCTGACAAACTGTTGGACTCCAACTAAAGCAGCTAAACTTAAAGCAATTGAAATGATGAGACTTATCATGGTGAAAATCTTAGCTTTTTTCTTTATGATTAAAGTTAAAAACACCAATGCAATCAGCACAATAACAGCTGTCAGAATAATATTCAAGTTACTGACAGCCAGAATATGATAACGATATACTAGAAACAATAAAAAACAAGCAAGAACTACATAGATTGCAAAGAAACCAATGTTGAAGCTCTGCTGAACTTTACCAGATTTACTTAATTTTGAACGTTTACTCACGTTTCACCTCTAAATAACTTTTTATCTTCATTATATCATAAACTAGCCCTCAAGGCTATTAACATATAACTTGATAACGTTTTAATTTATAATAAATATTTTATCGCCTTATCACAAATAAAAGAGCTTCTCCAAGAGAAACTCTTTTATAATTATTTGACGTGATTTTCAAGCTCTTTTTGATTCTTTTCGACTGAATTTTTGCGTTCTTGTTCCCATTTGGCTTTGGCTTCGTCAAATTGGGCAATAGTAACCACATCTTTCTGCAGTCTCATGTATTTGTAGTTGCTTCCAGTCCCTTTGATTCCAACAAGTGAATATGCTCGTGTAAATGGCGTTACACGGGTCACCGAAGCTACGCCACCATCTGAATTCACAGGAATAAGAAGCGAACTATCAATCAACCAAGCTTGTGCATCTGCATAATTTTCATAACGTTTTGCAACATCTGAACTTTCTGCATCCGCCGCTTTCAATTTCTGAGTATATTGATCCATTCCAAGACTTGTAATCTTGTCAGCATCCTTACTTGGATCAAGCCCTAAAATCTTAAGATAGAAACCATCTTCTGCGTTAAAAGGATTGAGGTAAGTTGATGGATCTTGGTAGTCCGCTGACCATCCATCCAAGTTCAAATCATAGTCATGATCAGCTGGCGTTGGTGCTTGGAAAGTCGCATTGGCATAGTCTTCAGTTGAAACTAAAACTACATCAATCACTACATTTTCCTCTCCAAGAGTGGATTCGATAGACTGTTTAAGTGAATAAATCTTAGGAAGAAGAGTTTTATTGATCTGATCCACTGGTAAATCTAAATGAATCGGGAAGGTTACACCTTGAGCCTCTAGTTCTTTTTTAGCTTCTGCAAATTGAGCTTGCGCTTTTTCTTTGTTGAAGTAGCCATCTTGGGCATCTTCGAGATTCATATTAGTCCATTCTGTGCCGTAATTCACTAATTTAGAGGCAACTGTTTCACCAAAAGTTTTATCTCCTACTTGCACAAAAGTAGGTGGTACAAGTGTGTTACGAAGAGTGTTTTTAGCAGCTTCTTCTCCATTAGACTGAGCTGAGTAGGCTGTACGATCAAGGGCGAAGTTAATAGCTTGACGGAAATTTTTATTTAAAATTGCAGTTTTTGTAGCTTGTTTCTGTTCATCGCTGGTCTTGGCTGTATGGTTATAGGCTTGACGATTTACGTTGAAGTTATAATACCAAGAAGTTGCACCTTGCAAGCTATAGACGATATTATCCTTGTATTTCTCCTTAATCTTGGCGAAATTTGAACTATTTGGATAAACACCTGCAGACGAATAAGCTCCACTTTCAAAGTTACGAATCGTCATGTCTTGGTCAGAACCATCAACATAAGCCAACTTAACTCTTTCAATCGTCACTTTTTCTTGATCATAGTAATGAGGGTTTTTCGTATACTCAAGTGATGACTTAGATGTAAATTCTTTTAACAAATAAGGACCACTATAGAGAATACTGTCTGGTTTTAGTTCTCCAAATTCTTTGTCTTTAGAAGTCAAGAACTCTTCATTGACTGGGAACAAGATACTGTTAGTTGTCTTAGAATTCCAGAAAGATTCAGGACGTGTCAAGGTGTATTGGACAGTATGGTCATCTAAGGCTTTAACACCAACATTTGAAAAGTCTGAGTTTGCTCCTGTCACATAATCATCCAAACCTTTGATTGAGTTTTGAATCAAATCTAGCGCTTGACTCTTATTATCAGCAGCATATTTAACACCCGTCACAAAGTCCTGAGCTTTGATAGGCGCATATTCCTCCCCATCAGCAGTGAACCACTTAGCATCTTGGCGAAGTTTATAAGTATAGGTTAGACCATCCTTAGAGACACTCCAATCTTCTGCAAGGGCAGGAACAAGATTCCCATAGTTGTCATTTTCCAAAAGACCATCAACTAAGTTGGTGATAACATTGGTATTGTCACCAGCATAATCCAAAAGATAGTTAAAAGTAGTTGGATCAGCACCAAATGTAGATGAGTAGGTCTTATCGTCCGATGCAGACTGACCACATGCTGCCAGCAATACAGTAGTAGCAAGAGTCAAACCCGCTCCCAATAAGCGTTTTTTAAGTCTCATGATTCATCTTCTCCTTTTATGTTAGGTTTTATGACATGTAACTATTTTATCAAATTTTGGCTAAAAAGTAAAGTTATATAATTTTTTGACATTACAAGCAATTATTCTTATATAAAAACAAAGAACTCCTAATGTATTAGGAATTCTTTGTCAAGATATATTTTATGAAGGCTATTTAATGTGGTTCGCTAACTCTTTTTGGTATTTAGCATTTGTTTCAATTTTCTCTTTTTGCCATTTCTTGAAGGCTTCTTCGTATTCTTTAGTGGTTACAATATCATTTTGCAATTCCAAACCTTTGAATACAAATGGATCACCCTTAATTCCGACTTGAGAGTAGGCTTTTGTAAATGGCACTGTACGACTCACAGTCGGAGAACCACCTGAAGAAGCAACAGGAATAAGGAGTGAGCTATCAGATACCCAAGCTTGTGCTTTAGCATATTTTTCATAGCGTTTGTTAAGGTCTGTTGTTTCAGATGCTGCATCATCCAAGAGTTTCTTGTACTCATCAAGTCCAACTTGAGCCATGACTTCTGGATCTTTTCCTTTTGTGATACCCAAGTGTTTAAGGGCAGAACCCTTCTTAGCATCCAGGATATTTAGATAGGTAGCTGGATCTTGATAGTCTGGTCCCCATCCAGTACCATTCAAGTCATAGTCTTTTTGAGAAGGAACCTTAGCTTGAGATGTAATACTCATTTTTTCATTATCAGTCATTTGAAGCACATCGATAACGACATTTTCAGTACCAAGCGCTGATTCGATAGATTGTTTGAGTGAGTTTGTCTGTTGCACAGCAATCACATCTGTCTGTTCAACTGGAATATCTAAATGGATTGGGAAGGTTACGCCCTTAGCTTGCAATTCTGACTTGGCTTTTTCAAAGGCTGCTTTTGCTTTTGTTGGATTGTAAAGAGTGTCTTTACCATCTGTCAAAGCTACATCTTTCCACTGGTCTCCGTATGTAACCAGTTGTTCCTGAGCTAGTTCTCCAAAGGTTTTTTCACCAACTTGAACATAGTCAAAAGGCACAAGGCTATTACGGATAATCTTATCTGCCCCTTCCTCGCCATTTAACTGCGCTGCATAAGAATGACGGTCAAGCGCGAAATTGATGGCTTGACGGAAGTTCTTGTTAAGAAGAGCTTCTCTTGTTGATGTTTTTTGAGCATCATCAGTCTTAGCTGTCTTGTTGTAAGATTGACGGTTTACGTTAAATGTAAGGTAATAGCTGGTCGCTTCTTGCGGGCTGTAGACAATTTTATCACCGTATTCTTGCTTGGTTGATTCAAAATTTGAAGAAGTCGGGAAGAGGCGAGCTGTTGTGAACGAGCCTGCTGTAAAACTACGAATCAATGACTCTTGGTCAGAACCATCATAGAAAGTCAACTTAATGTTATCGATTTTAACATTGTCCTTATCCCAATAATTTGGATTCTTTTCGTATTCAATAACGGATTTTGACGTTAGATTCTTCAAGATATATGGCCCATTATAGAGGATAGATGAAGGTGTTGGTGTTCCGTAATCTTTACCTTGAGAATTGAGGAATTCTTCATTAACAGGAAGCATTGGTGCAGTTGTTACCTTAGAATTCCAAAAGCTTTCAGGTTGATTCAAGGTATATTGAACAGTATAATCGTCAACTGCCTTGATTCCTACTGTTGAGAAGTCGTTGCTCTCACCACTGACATATTCTGCCAATCCTTTAATAGAATCTTGGATAAGAGTTAAACCATCCGATTTACCGTCAGCTGCATGTTTCAAACCAGTTACAAAATCCTGAGCCTTAACTTCTGCATACTCTTCACCTTCAGAAGTATACCATTTAACACCCTTACGAAGTTTGTAAGTGTATGTCAAACCGTCCTGTGAAACTGACCAATCCTCAGCTAGAGATGGAATCAAATTTCCGTACTTGTCATTTTCCAAAAGACCATCTACAACGTTTGCGATAACGTCAGATGTTGAACTTTTACTAGTAATACTATAGTCCAAGGATGAAGGGTCGATAGCGTATACATACGAGAATGTTGTCGGAGCTTCTGCTTTTTTCTCAGTCTTCCCACAAGCTGCTAAAAGTAGTGCTGCACTCATCGTAATCCCTGCTATTGCTAGCCACTTTTTCGATTTCATTGGTATTCTCCTTTAAATAGTTATTTTCACCATTATACCCTATTTTTTTATAAAAGCAAGGGTTTTCATGCGATTTTTTAGAAAATTCAAACAAATCTTCTTTATGGTTTTTTCCTTTGATACAAAAAATCTCAAGCACCTAAAGATACTTGAGATTTTCCATTTAATCAATTAATTCGACACAGAATGCATCCCAAGGAGATAGTGTTAGTTGTTCGAGTTTATCTCGAACATCGGTATTAGCGATTAAGACTGACTTAAGGACTGCATCCAAGTGAAATTCTTGTTCTTGACTAGAAAGGTTAACCACTACTAGGAAACGACGCTTACCATCCTTGCGGATATAAGCAAAGACCTTTTCAGCTGTCTCTAGTAATTCAAAATCTGCATGAACCAACCAGCTGTTTTCCTTGCGAATCTGGACTAGTTTTTGATAGGTATAAAAGATTGAGTTAGGGTCATCTAGAGCAGACTCAACATTAATACTGTCATAACTTGGGTTTACAGATAGCCAAGGTTTCGCACTTGAAAATCCAGCATAAGCAGTATTATCCCACTGCATTGGAGTACGAGCATTATCTCTACCCACTACTCGGATACTATCCATAATTTGCTCTAACGGCACACCCTGTTCAAGTGCTTCTTTGGCGTAATTGACTGACTCAATGTCTTCTACTTGCTCCAAGCTTTCAAACGGAAAGTTAGTCATACCGATTTCTTCACCTTGATAAATATAGGGAGTTCCTCTCATTAAATGCAGTAAAATCGCAAATGCTTTGGCTGATTTCTCACGGTATTTCTCCTCATCCCCCCAAATGGAAACAATGCGTGGAAGATCATGGTTATTCCAAAACAGGGAATTCCAACCATCCTCTACTCCGAGCTCAGTTTGCCACTTATTAAAAATGGTCTTCAACTTAGAGACATCCAAATCTTTTTGGTAGTGCCACTTAGGTTGCCCTTCCTGATACTGAAGACAAATATGTTCAAATTGGAAGACCATAGACAACTCTTGACCTTTTGGATTCGAATAACGCTTAGCCTCTTCTGGGTTTGCTCCCCAAGCTTCACCAACAGTCAACAAATCTTTGTCACCAAAGGTTGCCTTGTTCATCTCCTTAATATAGGGATGGAGCATGGGACCGTTGCTGACGACCTTCTCATCTGGAATCTTGCCAATCATATCGATCACATCCAAACGGAATCCACCGATACCCTTGTCAATCCAGAAATTAATCATTTGATAGATTTTATGACGAAGCTCTTCGTTTTCCCAGTTGAGGTCCGGTTGTTTCTTACTGAAAAAGTGTAGATAGTACTGACCAGACTTTTCATCATATTCCCACGCCGAACCACTAAAAGTAGAGGTTAAATCATTGGGTTTATCTCTCCAAATATAGTAGTCTCGCTCTGGACTTTGGGGATTGTCACGCGCTTCAATAAACCAAGCATGCTCGTCTGAGGTATGGTTGACCACCAAATCCATGATGATTCGAATATCTCTCTTTTTCCCCTCAGCTATCAATTCATCCATGTCTTCCATAGTGCCAAATATAGCAGCAATATCTTGATAATTTGAAATATCGTAACCATTATCATCCATAGGACTATCATAGACAGGCGAAAGCCATATAGCTGTGATTCCAAGCTTAGCAAGATAGTCTAGTTTACTGGTAATCCCTTTTAAATCTCCGATTCCATCCCCATTACTATCCTTGAAACTTTTTGGATAGACTTGATAAACGACCGCATTATGCCACCATTTCTCTTTCATATCTCTACCTCTTTTTATAATATTCTATATTCCATAATAGACTTTTTTCTCATTTTATGCAAACGTTTACCCAATATTTTTTCTTATTTCGTCACTCCTCAGTTTCTTATCTTCTCTTTTTTTTATATAATAGAGTTCAGAGGTAAAAAAATGAAAAAACAAGCTTTTAGTTCTGAACAATATTTAAACTTACAACGCGACCATATTTTGGAGCGTATCAATCAATTTGATGGTAAGCTCTATCTAGAGTTTGGCGGTAAGATGTTGGAAGATTTCCACGCTGCCCGCGTCCTTCCTGGATATGAGCCAGATAACAAAATCAAACTCTTGCAAGAGTTGAAAGAACAAGTCGAGGTTGTTATTGCCATTAACGCTAGCAATATCGAGCACTCAAAGGCTCGTGGTGACTTGGGTATTTCTTACGACCAAGAAGTGCTCCGTTTGATTGATAAATTTAACGAATTGGGTATCTTTGTTGGCTCTGTCGTTATCACACAATACGCCGGTCAACCTGCTGCAGATACCTTCCGTAATCAATTAGAGAAGCATGGTATTGATTCCTATCTACACTATCCAATCAAGGGGTATCCAACAGATATGGATCACATCATCTCACCTGAAGGTATGGGGAAAAACGACTATATCAAAACTAGTCGTAACTTGATTGTCGTGACAGCTCCTGGACCTGGTTCAGGGAAGTTGGCAACTTGTATGTCTAACATGTACCACGACCAACTTAATGGCATCAAGTCTGGTTATGCTAAATTTGAAACCTTCCCAGTTTGGAATCTACCTCTCCATCATCCGGTTAACTTAGCCTATGAAGCTGCTACTGCAGATCTTGACGATGTCAATATGATTGACCCATTCCATCTCCAAACTTATGGAGAAACTACAGTCAACTATAACCGTGATATTGAGATTTTCCCTGTCCTTAAGCGCATGCTTGAACGTATCTTGGGTGAATCTCCTTATGCATCTCCAACGGACATGGGTGTTAATATGGTTGGTTTTGCTATCATTGATAACGATGCGGCTATCGAAGCATCCAAACAAGAAATTATCCGTCGCTACTACCAGACAGTCCTCGACTTCAAGGCTGAAAAGGTCGGAGAGACCGCGGTTAAGAAGATTCAACTTCTTATGAATGACCTGGGAATTACACCAGCTGATCGTACAGTTGCTGTTGTTGCTCGCCAAAAGGCAGAGGAAACAGGTGGTTCAGCACTGGCACTTGAACTACCATCAGGAGAGATTGTTACAGGTAAAAACTCTGAACTCTTTGGACCAACCGCTGCTGTCTTGATTAATGCTATTAAGAAATTAGCCAATATTGATAAAGAAACTAAATTGATTGAACCAGAAGTGGTCAAACCAATTCAAGGCTTAAAAATCAATCACTTAGGCAGTCGAAATCCTCGTCTACATTCAAATGAAATTCTTATCGCACTTGCCATTACAGCTATGGAAAATCCAGATGCAGATCGCGCCATGAAAGAATTAGGAAATCTCAAAGGAAGCGAAGCTCACTCAACCATTATCTTAACAGATGAAGACAAAAACGTCCTTCGCAAACTTGGAATCAACGTAACTTTTGATCCTTACTATCAATACGATCGCTTGTATCGAAAATAAGTTTTAAATATCATACTTATATGTAATTCCCCCCAAGAAGTTGCTTCTTCCCTATAACTTCTTGAGGGGTTATTTCTTATTCAAGGGATAGAAAATCATTCTCTATGTTTTTTACAAACATGTATTATCAAAAACTGAAAAAGAAAGCGGATTATTTTATCTATTTTCTTAATTATTTAGAGATTTTCGGTCTTATAAAGACTTTATTTTTATAAATCGCTATTTATTTTGCCAATTTTTACAAAATTTATATTAAATTTCATTGTTTTTTAATATTCTAGTGATATAATTGTAAGAAATTGCAATTTCTTTATAAGTAGATAATAATTTACCGCAGGAGTTTATTATTCATGAGAGAATTACTCACTCAAAAAGAACAAAGACAATTAAAGATTTTAGAGTATTTATTTGAAAATTCAGATTGGATCTATCTTGATGATTTATCTAAAATCATTGGCAATAATCCCAGAATTATTAAAAGTGACATCAAGGAATTACGGGATATACTTCCTGATTTTAGCATCAAACACTCTACCGCTGGAATTATGATGGTAAATGTACAAAATATTGGTATTGAGAAAATCTACCAATATTTTTTGCAGACCTCTGATTTTTTTAAAGTCTTAAAAGCTTTCTTCCTATTAGATGCTCCGTTTACTTATGAACATCTTGCTGAATCTTTAGATGTATCTCTTCCCGCACTTCGGAAAAAAGTTGCTGAAATTAACAAGATCCTTAATGGAAATTACAATTTCAAGTTAAAAGTTACACCAATTTCTATCATTGGAGATGAAAAGGATATCCGCTTCTTCTTCTCCCAATACTTTCATGAAGCTTATGGTTTTTTAGACTGGCCTTTTTCCCATGTCCAAGAAGAAGATGTGGAAAATTTTGTTTCTTTCTTTCTTAAGTTGGCAAAATTCCCTGCAAAATATCAAAATCTATACCAAATTAAAACTCAAGCAGCTATTAACATTCATCGAATCAATACAGGAAACTACGTTCAGTTATCCACTGAATGCTCTTGCAAGTTCCCTCTCTATGATCAATTACCTAAGTTTGAGCATCAGTTACAAGTTTTCTCACAAAAGATAGGAGTTGAATTAACACCTAAAAATCTTGACCAGATTTTTAGTCCTTTTGCTGAGCTTTCTCTTTTCTTCACAATCGATGACTTTTTGGCAGCTCGTCCCCTCTGCGAGCAAGTGGACCATTCCTACCACGCCGCTCGAGATATACTAGATAATCTCACCCGCAAATTTGGAGTTCAATTCTCAAATACAGATGCGCTTATCTGGAATTTGCATAACACTGCTCTTTTAGAACGCAAAGAAATCAATTCCGAATCGATTATCAGTCGTAATAAATCTTATACCCTGAGCAAAATTAAAAAGATTTTCCCTAAATTCTACGAAGCAACCGTGATAGAAATGATGAGATATAAAACCAGCATTGGTCAGAAGGAAAAATCTCGAAACGTTGTACACCTAGTATATACTTTCTTCACTCACGCTGAAGGCATTATCGACCAGTTATTTGAGGCAAAAAAGAAGGTTAGGGTTTTAGTTTTAAGTGAATACGACTTCGCTCACCCCCACTTCCTGATTTCTCTATACCAGTTCCATACTTCTAATAACATTCAATATGAAACTTGGGACAAACCTTCCTTAAATCTCAACGAAATAAAAGAGATGAACTATGATGCCATCATCACTAATTTTGATCTCAAGGGCTTAGTCCACCCAAATATTATGAATATCAGCAGAATGTCTATTTTGCAAGTTGTAAATGAACTAAATAAAATCTCAATCCAAGATTTATAGTTATAAAAACCTCCTAGAAAAATCTAGGAGGTTTTTGAAATCTATGTATTTCTATAAAATCACGCAGTAGTCACATTATTCAAAATCAAGTGTTTGGCCCTTAATCACAAGCTTAGTATGAGCTGTTATATATTGACGATCAAGGGTTGTTGTGACTTCCCCTTCACCATTTATAATATGCCAAGCTCCATCTTTATGAACAACCATGGCAACTTCTTGTTTGTTTTTATCTTCATTTCTAACTGCTAGGGCATAGGCATCATCGACCCCTTCTAGCAAGAGTTCTTTGTTGCTACTGAGTGTCAGTAGATAATAGGCTCCGTCTCGAACACCAATATCATATTGTTGATTCACAAATATAGTTTTGTCGTAGCTAGGTCTGGGTTCAGAAGTTTCTGATCCATTTCCAAGAATACTTTTAAAAGTATTTTTTTGTTTTTCTGACTCTGCCTGTTCTTGAGATTTGATAAATTTTTGAACTGCAGCAATCTTTTCACTATCTTGTTTCTTTGAAGCTCTCATTTGATGAATAATGACAGTCCGAATCAAAAACGAACTTGCAAACAAGAGTCCTATGATAGTTGAAATTTTCCCTTTTTTCATTTAGGCTTCAATCTCCTTATACTTCACTATTTACTACTTTTCAATAGTATAACAAGATTTTTATAGGATGACAAGAAAAATTGAAAAGTAACAGCAGGATTTCCCTTATTCTACCGTTACTGACTTGGCAAGGTTACGTGGTTTGTCCACATCGAGTCCACGGTGTAGGGTTGCAAAGTAAGCAATCAATTGCGTTGGTACGACCATTGAGATTGGTGAGAGGTAAGGGTGGACGGTCGTAAGAACGATGTCGTCTGTCTCTTTGGCAACATTTTCTTCTGCAATAGTAAGGACCTTAGCGCCACGAGCTGCCACTTCTTGTACATTCCCACGAGTGTGGTTGGCAAGGACTGGGTCTGACAAGAGGGCCAAAACAGGTGTTCCATCTTCAATCAAGGCAATGGTTCCGTGCTTGAGCTCTCCAGCCGCAAAACCTTCACACTGGATGTAAGAAATCTCTTTGAGCTTGAGACTGGCTTCCATGGCTACATAGTAATCTTGACCACGTCCGATGTAAAAGGCATTGCGTGTTGTTTCAAGAAGGTCACGAACTTTAGCATCAATCAATTCTTTTTCTGAAAGGGTTGATTCGATAGACTGAGCCACGATAGACAACTCGTGAACCAAATCGAAAGCTTTGGCTTTTTCATTGCCATTTGCTTCACCAACTGCTTTTGCAAGAAAGGCAAGGGTTGCGATTTGTGCTGTATAAGCCTTAGTTGATGCTACGGCAATTTCAGGACCTGCGTGAAGCAACATAGTATGGTTGGCTTCACGTGAAAGGGTTGATCCTGGCACGTTTGTCACTGTCAAGCTTGGAATTCCCATTTCATTAGCCTTAACCAAAACTTGACGGCTATCAGCTGTTTCACCAGATTGGCTGATAAAGATAAAGAGTGGTTTCTTGCTGAGAAGTGGCATGCCGTAGCCCCACTCAGAGGAGATACCAAGTTCAACAGGCGTATCTGTCAATTCTTCTAGCATCTTCTTAGAAGCAAATCCTGCGTGGTAAGATGTTCCAGCTGCAAGAATGTAGATACGGTCAGCGTCTTGAACAGCCTTGATGATAGCTGGATCTACGACAACTTGACCAGCCTCATCTGTGTAGGCTTGGATGAGCTTACGCATAACTGTTGGTTGCTCATCAATTTCCTTGAGCATGTAGTAAGGGTAAGTCCCCTTACCGATATCTGACAAGTCAAGCTCGGCAGTATAGCTAGCACGCTCACGGCTGTTACCATCATAGTCTTGCACTTCGACGCTATCAGCCTTCACAATCACCAATTCTTGATCATGGATTTCCATGTATTGGTTAGTTTCACGAATCATGGCCATGGCATCTGAGCAGACCATGTTGTAGCCTTCACCAAGACCAATCAAAAGCGGTGATTTGTTTTTCGCCACGTAGATAACATCTGGATTTTCAGAGTCGATCAAGGCAAAGGCATAAGATCCACGGATGATGTGAAGGGCTTTTTTGAAGGCTTCAAGTACTGACAAGCCATCTTCTTCCGCAAATTTCCCAATTAAGTGAACGGCGATTTCAGTATCCGTTTGTCCCTTGAAGTGGTGACCTGCAAGGTATTCTTCTTTGATTTCGAGATAGTTTTCAATCACCCCATTGTGCACCAAGACAAAACGTCCTGTCTCAGAGCGGTGTGGGTGAGCATTGTCTTCCGTTGGTTTCCCGTGAGTCGCCCAACGCGTATGTCCAATACCAGTTGTTCCCTCAACACCAGCTGTCTTAGCAGATAATTCTGCAATACGACCAACAGCCTTAACTAAATGGTTTTCATCACCACCTAGGACAAAAATTCCCGCAGAATCATAACCACGGTATTCGAGCTTTTCAAGCCCTTGAATCAAAATATCAGTTGCATTTGTGTTTCCAACAACACCAACAATTCCACACATAGTATATACGACACAGATAAACTGTGTTTTCTCCTTAAATTGGTATAGTCTAATTCTTGCTTTACAGAATCAGCAAAAACAGTATATACTTGTTTCTTTATCTTGTCAAGAATAAAAATTGGTATAGCTCAATTGGTTTTAAACAGCAAACAAAAAACCATTCAAGAAACAGCTCTTGAACGGCTGGAAATTATAGTTGTTTGCAGTGTTATCATTGCAACAAATATATCTAAGATAAGAATTTTTACTAATGATTTCGCCCCAACCCAAGATAGGTATAGGTTCGAGTACCTGGACAATCTTTTTCCATCTTCACTCTAAAATAAAACCGATGTTTCCTACCATCTTTGGCATTTTCCTTGTTTAAGACAAAGTAGTCCTTTTGGTTAATGGCCATGGTGCGTAGAATGTCGTCAATCAGAAAAGTCAGAGGCACATTCATGGCAGAGTATTTTTGAAAATCTTCCTCGAAACGAATATAGTCATCTGAGAAATAGTCCATCTGCAATTTGTTTTCATATAACTCTTTTCTAGTCATCAACTTCCTCCTGACAAAGTTGGATTGTGAGAATATCATCTACTCTTAGCAGTCTATAGCCCTCATTCGTTTTAACAGAGACTTCTTGAGGAGATAATTCTCTTACTTCACCCAATATCGTGCTTTTATGATTTTTCTCCTTGACCATAAAAGAGCCTTTTAGTCGTCCAACGTAGAGCTGGGAAAGCAGCAACAACTTCTCGACTGGATTCAAATCTGTTGATAAATCCACACGATTTTTTTCTGCACTGAGTGAACTGGTATGCTCCGATAGAAAAAAGCCCATCCACTTCTGCATGCCCGGATCCTGATAATCCCTCGCGGATTGAAAGGGCAAATAAGAACGATCAATCATTTTAGTCCATCTAATCCTCCAGCAGAGTGCCCTCCGATCAGCTTACTTCTGGCAATACTTCTCGATGCGTCCTCTAAAGCAGTCGCCTTCAAGAGAGAAGTAAAGCCGAATTGCTCTCTAATCGAATCAATGGCAGTCTGGAGCCTTTCTTCTTTTTCTACTTTATCAACATCATCAAAAAGAGAAATCAAAGCAAAGGATTCGTCCACAAATCCTGAATAATTGACAGCAACACTTCTGACGGCCCCAGAAGTGTATTTGCTATGGAATAATTTCAGCACGTAGCTGACCAAAAGACTAGTGCTGTTGGTTGGCTCAATCTTCATCTGGGTATGGATGGAACGTTTTTGTTCCTGCTTAGAAAAACCAAGATGAATAGATACCACTGTCGCCTTTTTACTAGCTCTTCGAATCCTGATAGCCACCTGCTCCGCCATCTCTCGGAGTATAATTTCGATATCTCGCTGCTTGACATAGTCTCTCGGTAAAATTTGCGAATTGCCCAAGCCATGAGATTTTGGCTTATAGGGTTTATGAACATTACTCTCGTCAATCCCATTGGCATGGAACCACAAGCGAAGTCCAGCTTGGCCAAGCTCCTTCTTCAGGACATCAGGATTGCTATTGGCTAATTCCTTAATCGAATAGATTTCCAAGCTATTCAAGCGCTTCTCCATCCGATGACCAATCCCCCAAAAGTCGGTCATCTTTGGAATGGACCAGACCTTATCTTCCACGTCCTGGTAAGACCAATTGGCTCGCATAGTCGGTGTGTGCTTGGCTTCATTATCCAAGGCCAACTTAGCAAGCAGGGGATTGGCATTCGACATACCGACCGTCGAGTAAATCCCTGTCTGTCGCCAAATATCCCTCTGAATACGAGCCGAAAGCATATCTAGCTTATCTTTTCGAGAAATCTGCTGGTCCGGGACAAAATAATTAAGCGAACTGGTTAGGTCAATAAAGCCTTCATCAATTGAATAAGGATAAATATCATCTGGACTGCCATAGTTCTGAAAGATTCCTTGGATTTCCATATTAACTGCGATATACTTATCCATCCTAGGAGGGACAATCACGGTCACCCGAGCCCAATCTTCGATAAATTTCACATAGGCCGGGTCTGTCCGTAAAGCTTGTTTTTTGGCATTATAGTAGGAAAATTTACGCGTCTTGATATCAAAGGGGAGGTCATAGGCACGACCAACATTTGCTTTCCCAAAAACCTTTTTAAACATAGGAGAGGAGGCAAGAATCAGCCCAACAGAATTATCCGCCCGACTCATAACACAAAGGGAGGTTTTAAGGGGATGGAGTCCTCTTTCTACACACTCAACACTAGCATAAAAGGACTTCATATCGACAAAGGCAATATCACTTTGGGGCTCTCTGGAATAATCAAAGTAGCCCATAGGCTATCCCTCCATAGGTACAAAATTACCTACGATAATTCCCACAATCCGAGGATCTTCTTCGTAAGAAATGTGAATATCCTTATATTTAGGATTGATGGAGACCAAACGCAGACCATCTTCTTCTCGATAGACCCGTTTGATATAGGTCTGGTTATTGCAAACCACTGCATAGACAGCACCGTCGTAATCAAATCCGGTCTCCCGAATCAGAGCCACTGAACCATTTTGATATTTAGGTTCCATGGAATCTCCTGATACCCAGGAAGCAAAGTCGTGGGCTAGTTCTTCATTAAAGTAAACCGTATCAAAGTTTCGATCATCATAAACCGAAGCACCAATCCCAGCTGACATGCGTTCATAGACATGATACTCGTAGAGTTTTTCTGAAATAGCAGTCACCTTCTTGGCTTGTTCTTCTTGAGCCAAGTTGCGAGCATAGACCACCACCTTCTCTTTCCCTTGATTGGAAAGGCTATTATAGAGACGGACAATTTCGATTTGGGTAAAATTGCCTTTTGGTACTTTTAAAAGATCTTCTAGTTGAGCAACCTTCTCTTTAGAAGGCTCCTTGACTCCACGTTCCCAAGCTGAATAAGCCTGAAAACTAATCCCAAGTCGCTCTGCAATCTCTTTTTGTGTTAGTTTTAGCTCTTTTCTCCGAGCCTTAAGTTTTTCTGGTTGGTACATGACTTACCTCCTAGTCTGATGCTTTCGTTGCAGGTTGACTTTATTTTTAAAATTCAACCATTTTGGTTTAGTTTTATTATATAAAAAAAGTAGACGAATGTCTAGTGGGAAAATTCCACTTTAAACCCTACCTGCTTCAGCTTCATAAAATAATCATGACTTACAAATAAAGAAGAAAACCATCTCAAATTTGATGAGATGGTTAATCATTTAGTCCACTTTATAAAAAACTTGTTCTGAGCTTGTTGGAGCAGCTTGACCAGCAATAAGCCTGTTTTTACTTGAATCAGAATCAACCCACTTCATAGTAGTCCCAGCAGGATAAACACTCATTCCATACCCTGAGAAACCATCTCTAATACTGAAATTAATACTTCCATCGTTACCTATACTCACTTTTTCAATATTTCCACTGTCTACTAGCCCATTTTTATCGAATGTAAACTCTTTCCCAAGTCCATTTCTCCAAGTTCCAACTAGAGTAGAGAAATCTCCATTTAGAATAGCTTGCTCATCTATTTTTTGTGATTCAGCATTCGTTTGCTCTTCTTGTGTCGAAGGTTTTTCCTCCGTAGTCGTAACACTATCTTGAGTAGTCGTTGAACTAGTGGTTATTGTACTAGTTGCTGTCGTACTAGTAGTAGAAACCAGCTCTGTTGTAGCATTTACTGCTTCTGTATCTTGTTTCTTATGATTAAAGAGGAAGAGAGAACTTATCAGCGCTATAGGGATTAAGGAACATAACATAAGCAACAGCCAGTTGATGCCTTTTTCTTTCGACTGCAGAACAATGATTTCTTGATCATCCTGATAAATCTCAACTAATTCATTCAATTTAGGCTGAAAATTCATCTCACGAATTGGAATTGTTAGCTCATCCCCTGTATTCAGCTGTATTCTAGCAAGCCCATCTTCAATGCTGATGATCTTATGCTTCGGTTTATAAGTAAAAGCAGCATTTTTAGCTTCAAGTTTTACAACTAGGTCCTCATAAATGTGAACAATATCACCAATTTTGGGCTCGAATTCACAATTTTCAATAGCAGACTTTTGAAAACTTCCATTATTATAACCGATATAAACAGTATCTTCAATTCTTTTAATTATCTTTCCGATTTTCATTTATAACTCCTTTCGATTCTTCTAACCCTAATTATAACACACTAAACTGATACTAGGAACAAATTATATAAGACAATGACTACTGGTGTGATTTTTGGGGGTGAACTCTCTATTAAGGATTTAAAAAGAACACCCCGAAAGGTGCTCTTTGTAAGTATAGTAATTCTTTCGAATTAACGTTTACTAAATTGTGATGCTTTACGAGCTTTCTTAAGACCTGGTTTGGAAAGTATGAATTTCAGTTGGACTAAAAACAGCGTAATATCAAGACTTTTCTCCGCTTTTATAAAAGCTTTTTTCCAATCAAATTCAACTAATTTTATCCGAATGGTGTGGATTTTACCCCCAAAATTACAGAGAATGGAGCTGATAAACACTAAACGTTCACACCATTAGTTAAATGATTTTTTGTTCATCATTTTTCTTAGATGATAGAACTTCTAATTTATTTCTTATTCAAGCAAAAACAACCTGCTATAAGTAAGAAAGAGGAAGATACAAGAAAAACACGGCGTAAAAACCGATTCAGTTCATTGTC
>NZ_JAJNSC010000029.1:0-42425 GCF_027497975.1 Streptococcus sp. SM5
TTTTTAGCTTCTGCTGCGCGCAAGATAGCTTGAGTCCACTCAAGGTTGTTTGTGTTAAATCCACCAACTGCATAACCGTTGTCACGAGCTGCTTGGACAAATTTTTCTGCTGAAACGATTGCCATTTTATCAGGCCTCCTGTATATTTTTATGGGTCATCCCATTTACATTGTTCATTTTATCACTTTTTGATAAAAAAATCTAGTTTTTCCCGCAGTTTCGATTGAATTTCTTCTAGCTTCATCTATGTAAACCCTTTCTATTCCTAGTCTTGGGCGGCTTTTGGAAAAGCTATGAAGAAGGTCAAACGATTCTCCTGCATTTCAAAACGATAAGCTAATTTTTCATGTTCTAATAGACTTTTGACCACAAAGAGCCCCATCCCCGACCCCTTGGCCTTACGACTAGCATTATCAGAAAAAGACTGGGCTAGTTTTTCTTGTTCTTCTGAGCTACAGCTATTTTCTATAAAAAGTTCACCTTCTCTTTCTCCAATGCTAACTAAGCCGCCTGGAACGGAGTGCTTGATAGCATTACTGATGAGGTTAGACAAAATCAACTTCATGACAGATGGGTTTAGATAAGCCTGCTGATGGGACAAGCTATTATCAATCTGAAGCTCTCTTTCCTTGGCTAGCAAGGCATAATCCTTGACTAGACTTTGCGTCATCTGGAGCAGGTCAATTTTTTCCCTATCATCTCGTAATTCCTGTACAGACGAGAGAGAAAGTATCTGGAGAACGTGATGATTGAGCTCATCCACAATCCCCAAGGCAACTCCCAGATAGTAGTCTCTATCCTTATAACGACCAATATTTTCCTGCATATTTTCAATCAAGATTTTGAGACTTGCCAGAGGTGTCTTCAATTCATGAGAAGCGCCCCGTAGGAATTCAACCTTCATCTTTTCCAGCTGGAGAATGGCTTCATTCTTGTCATGCAAGTCCGCAATGACAGTCAAAAGATGTTGGTAGAGGCTATTGATTTGTTCCTTGAGATCACCAATTTCGTCCTTAGAATCCACGCGCAAACGCACTTGGGCATCTAGCTCCATCATCCGACGGGTTACTTGCTTGATTTCCAAAATCGGTGCAACAATAGTCCGTGCATAAATATAGGCCACCAAGAGAGAAATTAGAAAGGATGTCAGCAAGGTGTAGGGGAGAAATTGGAGACTGATTTGCTCCGCTTCCTTTTGCAAATCCACGGAAGCTAAAAATTGCAGAGTCATGGTACTACCATCTTGCGTTTTCACCTCGCGCTCCTCGATAAAGAGAGAGGTTGTCTGGCGGTCTGTATCCAGAGGAAGGCTGTCCTTTACTTCTAACTTGTCCTCGGTCATTTCTCCCTTGACAGCCCCCTTGATATCACTAGTCTGGGAATACAAGTCTAAGACTTGCTCGATACTCTGCCTATCCTTTCCTTCTAGGGACTGGGCAATGGCTGTCGCTTTCTGGCCAATGGTTTCCTGACGATGACTCAGATAAGTCGAAGGAAAAAGAAAATAAATAGCTAAATGAAGACAAATGACCAGAACACTAAAAGTCGAGAAGGTGTAGATGAATATCTTTGTAAATAAACCTGTTCGTTTCATTTTCGCTCCAATTTATAACCAACATTGCGCACAGTGAGGATGCAGTCTAGGTCTAGCTTTTTCCGCAGTTCCTTGATATAAACATCAATGACTCGGTCAAAGGGAACCTCATCTGTCGCTTTCCAGACGGCATCGATTATCTGAGATCGGGTCAAGGCCCGTCCTTCATTTTTTACCAGATAGTCCAGAATTTCCAACTCTTTGGCATTGATGGCTACTTCCTCTCCTGCTAGACTGGCACTGTAGCTCTCAAAGTCCACTTGGGTATCCTTATAGGAGAAGATTCGTCCCGTATCGTAGTATCTCTTGAAAATCGCATCCACCCTCACTTTTAAGAGGGAGAGAGAAAAAGGTTTTTCCAGATAGCCATCTGCCAGAGAAGCAAAAGCACTCATCTTGTATTCCTCATCCTGAAAAGCGGTCAACATCAAGACAGGGACCTGGCTGGTTTTACGAATCTCAGCTAGGACTTCTAGGCCATTGAGCTTGGGCATCTGGATATCTAGTAAAACCAAGGCTACTTCATAGCTGGAAAATTTTTCTAAGGCTTCCTCCCCGTCTGCCGCCTCAATGATTTCATAACCGCAATCCGTCAAATAGTCACTGACCCCCTCACGGATCATCTCTTCATCTTCTACAATTAAAATTTTCATAAAAAAACGTTTCACATTCCTTTAAATTTCTTGTAAATCATCTCAAGTTCATCCTGAAAGAAAGAGGCCTTATCAAGATAAAATAGATAAAAATGCTACCTATATTATACCCCATTTAGGGGAGAATAGGTAGCAAGTTTGTTATTCGCTATCCAGCAGAAGCTCTTTTGGTTGTTTTCTAAGGAGATTGCTTGAAGCAAGCGCCATAACGAGAACCACTAGAACCAAGGCAAGGACAAAGACGATGATAAAATCTGATGTCTGAATAGAAATATCTAGGCTCGACAAAGTCTTACTAAAGCCATCTACTTCTGCACCACCACCAAGGTTAGAGGCTTGAGCAGCCTTGCTAGCCTGCTTAGCAACACCTGAAGTGACGTTGGCAAGAACAGTATTTCCGATTGCACGCGCTGTGTAGTTGGCTAGAAAGTAAGCAGAAACAAGAGCAGGGATGGCAATCAAGATGGATTCGGTGATGAATTGACCCAAGATACTTGCCTGCTTGAGACCGATAGAGAGGAGAATTCCCACTTCCTTGCGACGGGCATTGATCCAAAGGCTAAGCAAGAGGGCAAGGAGAAGAACTGAGAAGCTCAAGCTACCCCAGAAGAGGAGATTGGCCATCTTGTACATACCAGAAATGGATTGCTCAAGAGCTGGGTAGTTAGATGAGCTCTTAACGAGTGTATAGCTCTTCCAGTTGATACCACTGATGCCATTCAACTCTTTCATAACATCATCCAAGTTCTTGTCCGCTGTTACAAAGAAGGTTGCATCCCCATAAATGGCTGTGTCTTCTGTGTATCCATATAACTTAGCGGCCGTATGTATGTCTGTGATAGCTGTGTTTTCATAGAGTTCTTGTGAATAGGTTACTGCAGACTTATTGTGACCATCAAAGAGTCCCTTGATTGTCACTTCGACTGTTTCCTTGGCTCCTTTTTCATTGTCTGCATCGTAGATATTAGAGTCTAGTTTGACCTTGTCCCCTACTTTCCAGCCGTGTTTGGCTGCCAAGTCCTTGTGCAGGAGGATCTTGTCCTTGTCATCGTTGGTTAGGTGCTCACCTTCGACCAGCTTATAAGAACCAGAGACAAACTTGTCTTCTTTAGAGGAGTCATTGACACCTGTAATCATCAAGCTACTTCCAAAATGTTTGGCACGGTCAGGTGTCAGATTTTTCTTGGTTTCTGGCGTTTCGATGAGTTCATAGCCAGTCAAATCCCCAATAGCGTTGATGCGTTTCACATAAGACTCAATGGCCTTGTTTTCGGTGATTTTTTTGATATCTTCACCCTTGATATTCCCAGCACCACGTGGCGTTCCTTGATTGACGCGACGATTGATTTGCATGGAGAAGCTGTTGGTGATATTTTTAAAGGTCTCCTGAGAAGCCTTGGCAGTAGCTCCCTTGATCGACAAGCCGACCAAACTCAAGCTCGCCATGAGGAGAATAATCAGGAAGATGACAATCGATTTGAAAAACTTCCTTGTAACATAGGCAAATGCGTTGTGTAACATAGGTTCCCTTTCTAGATGTTGTTCTATTTTATAGTTCTAACAGAAAAAGCTCATATTATTTCGTATTATTTCATAGTATTGCGAGTTTCAGTCAGTTTCTTATCCTTCAATTCAAGTGTAATATCTGATGCTTGTGCCACTTCTTTGCTGTGAGTTACGACGATGACACATTTACCTGTTTTCTGGGCAAGTGATTTGAGCAGTTCGACAATATCTCCAGCAGTTTTAGGGTCCAGATTTCCCGTTGGCTCATCCGCTAGAATAACTGGAGCTTCTGATACCAAACTACGAGCAATGGCAACACGTTGCTGTTGACCACCTGATAACTGGAGAACATTCCGCTTGATCTGACTTTCATCTAAACCAAGTTCAAGAAGTGTATCCTTACTTGCCTTTTTATTGACCAAGCGGATATTTTCCAGTGGAGAAAGATAATCTATCAAGTTATAATTTTGGAAGACCAGGGAAATATGGTGCATGCGATGGTAAGAATAGCCCTTCTTACGAATGTCCTCTCCTTGAAAAAGGATAGAACCCTCAACAGGACTATCTAGACCAGCAAGTAGGGACAAGAGTGTGGATTTTCCTGCTCCTGACTCACCAATAATACTGTAAAATTTCCCGGGTTCAAAATTATAATTGATCTGATATAGGACTGCTTCAGCAGTGTTCTTATAACGGTAGGTAACATCTTGTAATTGTAATAAAGTCATGATTTCTCCTTCTTAACTAATAGATGATAAAATTTCTTTAGGCGATTTTCTAAATAAGAATAGGAAACAAAGGGCTACAGATAAGCAACTAAGCAGAACTAGAAAAACATAGGATTCTGCAAAAGATAGGATGCTGGTTGATAGACTGCTTGCTTTGGCTAGCGTGTCTTGTAAGCTTGCCTGATCTCCACTTGCTAATAGAGTTTGGAGTAGGTAAGATGTGATTGCGTTTCCTGCAACAAATGCTGGAAGCAAAGCACCAAGAGATACCAAAACTACCTCTAAACAGAATTGTAGGAAGATCGAGCTCTTACCTTTTCCAAGTGCCAGAAGGATTCCCACTTCGTAGACCCTTTCCCTCAACCAGAGAGACAAGACTAAAATTAAGGATCCAGCTCCTGCTATCAACATCCCATAAAGGAAGATGGTTAGGAAGGTTTGGAAGGTTGCCACTGAGTCTTTGATTTGTTCAAAAGCCTTGTTTTCCTTTTCGACTTGATAGCCTTGATTTTCCAAAGACAAGTTTTCTACCTGCTTCATGAGTCCGTCCATTTCCTTAGGATTTTCTACATAGAAGCGAGCTGCACTGACTAGAGATTCACCATTACCCAAAAGGCTTTGGCTACTTTCATAGTCTGTAAAGACTTGGTTTTCACTGAAGTCAGAAGACAAGCCTGTAAATTTCTCTTGTTTTTTACCAGAAAAGATGCCGACAATCTCAAACTCCACTGTTTGCCCTTTGCCAGCTTCTGACTGACCAGCATCCAAGCGAAACTTGTCATGAAGCGAAAGACTATTCTTCTTAGCCAACTCTTCGTGGATTAGGATTTTCTTGGAATCCCCTTTTTGAAGATGTCGCCCTTCTTTTAAGTTGAAAGCCGAGCTGGTAAAGGTGACATCCTTAGATGAATCTTCAAGAGCTGTTAAGCTAACCAAATTCTTATCCGCAGCGGACAAATCATCACGTTCCACGCTCTGCTCGCCACTCACTGCTTCCTTGTCTTTTAGTTTTGCGACCGTCTCGAGTTCAGGAGAAACATTTTCCAGTCCCTTAATCTTGCTTACAGATGCTAGGTCTGACAACTTGAATGTCTGACCATTTTCTATCTTCTTAATAGAAAAAGAGGTATTGAGTGATTTGTAAAGATTGGTTTCAACTGTTTTGTTGGACTTCATCAGAGTCAAACAGGCTGAAATTCCAGCCAATAGGACCAATAAAATCAGAAATAAAATAAAACTTCTCAGTCGTTTTCTGCTGACATAAGCCCAAGCTCTTTGGATCGGATTCATTTGTCACCTCCATATTTGTAAGACTATTATAAAATCCAAATATGAAATGTTTATGAAATACAAAAAAAGAGCAAAAATTTTTTGCTCTACTTGAATTAGATAAAAAAGAGCTAGCCTAAGCTAACTCTTATCCTATGCGGAGAGAGGGACTTGAACCCTCACGACCTAAAGCGGTCACAGGATCCTTAGTCCTGCGCGTCTGCCAATTCCGCCATCCCCGCGTCGATTACTTTACTAGTATATCAACTTTTAGGATGCTTGTCAACACTTTTTTTCAATTTTTTTCATTTCATCAACCAAATTACTCAGAAAGTTCATTTAGATTTTCATCTACTAACTTAGCTCCAAGTGTGTTTTTAAAATGACCTAGGGCAAATTGATGATTTTCAGGCCAGATGGAAGCAACAGCTGGTTTAACAATCTCGATGTCATATCCTAGATTATAGGCATCTATAGCTGTATGCAGGACACAGATATCCGTCAAAACTCCGGTTAAAATAACTGTAGAAATTCGACGCTCTCTCAAACGGATATCCAGGTCAGTCCCTGAAAAAGCTGAGTAATGGCGTTTATCCATCCAAAAGACACGACTGTCTGAACCATGCTCTTGATAAAAGGTCCCCAAATCTCCGTATAAATTCCGTCCACTAGTCCCAATCAAATTGTGAGGAGGAAACAGCTTGCTTTCTGGATGGAAACAATCGTTTTCTTCATGAGCATCTATTGTAAAGAAGATGTAATCTCCGCGTTCAAAAGCTAATCGAGTTACCTTGCTGATGGCATCCGAAATTGCCTGAGCTGGAGCACCTGCTGTCAGCTTCCCACTATCAGCAACAAAATCTTCTGTATAATCAATCGAAATTAAAGCCTTAATCATTAGTAATCTCTTTTCTTCACTTCTTCAAAAATATCTGAAATCAAGACCTTAAGATAGGTTCCCTTCATTCCAAGTGAGCGACTTTCAATAATTCCCGCAGACTCAAGCTTACGAAGAGCATTGACAATCACAGAACGGGTAATACCGATACGGTCTGCAATCACAGACGCAGTTAACTGGCCTTCATTTCCATTTAATTCCCCTAAAATTGCTGAAACAGCACGGAGTTCTGAATAAGAAAGGGTATTAACCGCCATGGTAACAGCAGTACGGCGGCGAATATTTTTCTCATCTTCTTCACGCTGGAAGTTGAGGAGTTGAATTCCAACAACGGTACTCGCAATCTCAACAAGAATCAAATCCTCGTCTTCGAATTTTTTATCATTGCGCCAAATAATCAAAGAACCAAGACGAATCCCTGATACATGAATCGGTGCAATAGTCGTCAAACCATCTGGAAAGTCGGCACGACTTTCCACAGGAAAAATACTTAAATCATGATCAACTGTCAGATTGGCTTCTGTATCGTAAATCATGTTCGCACCTTGAATGTAGTCATCTGGGAAAATTTTAGTTTGGAAGAATTGCTCTACACGATCTGTATTGGTTTTGTAACGCATAAAATAGCCAAGGAGACGTCCCTTGCTATTAACGATACAGGCGTTACAGTCAATAATATCTGCCAATTGACGGGTAATTGCATTGTAGGGAAGTTCTTCCTGCAACTGCTCCTCTGAGCGCTTCAGGATAGAAGTAATTTTTCTAGTTTTTTCTAATAAATGTGCCATTTTTCACCTCGAATATAATCGCTATCATTATAACATAAACAGCTTGAATTTTCAATTATTATCTGAAAATTGCTTATTTAATTGCAATTTAAAAAAACAAGAATATTTTTAATTAAATTGCTTCTTTTCTATTGACAAGCCCCCTATTTTTGTGTATCATAATATTATAAGAAGATAATATATCTATTTTATTTATCTTTCTTTTCCATTCGGTCTCCTTATATAAAAAAGCGATTCATTTTGAACCGCTTTTTCTTATTTATCGCCCTTGTTACGAATAACAAAGCCTGTTTGCTTTTCGCTTGAAGTATTGCGTGGTTTTTTATTATCTTTACGGTAACGTTTTTCCTTATCAAAACGATCGTTGCCACGACTTCCTTTTTTGAAATCATCACGACGACCACCACGACGGTTGTCTCCACGGCGATTATCACGACGGTCATCTCCACGACGACCTCCCTTACCTTTACCACCGAATCCATTACCTGATGGTTTAAATGGCAATGGTTTTTCACGTGCAATCTCCACTTCAGGAAGACTATCTGGGTCTTGAACAGTCAGACTCAAGATATACATTGCCAATTCTTCAGGAGTAAATTCGGCAGCCAGCTTACGAGCATCCTTACCAAATTTCTCAAAGTTGGCACGGATAGTCTCATCTGCAAAATCACGTTCGATTTTCTTGAGAGCTACGTGTTTTTTAGCTTGGAAGGCTTCTTCTGCACTTGCAGGTTTGAGACCTTTCATGCGTTTCTTAGTCAAGTTTTCAATGATTTGGAGGTAGCCCATTTCATTTGGTGATACGAAAGTAATAGACTGACCTGACTTACCAGCACGACCTGTACGACCGATACGGTGAACATAACTTTCAGGATCTTGTGGAATATCGTAGTTATAGACATGGGTCACACCTGAAATATCCAACCCACGCGCTGCAACGTCTGTCGCAACCAAAACATCAAGATTGCCATTTTTAAAGTCACGAAGGACACGAAGACGTTTGTTTTGGTCTAGGTCTCCATGAATTCCTTCTGCACGGAAGCCACGGATTTTCAAACCACGAGTCAATTCATCTACACGGCGTTTTGTACGACCAAACACGATAGCAAGCTCAGGCTGTTCCACATCCATAAGACGGGTCATGGTATCAAATTTTTCTTGTTCTTTAACACGAATATAGTACTGGTCAACCAATTCTGTTGTTAATTCCTTAGCAGCAATCTTCACATGCTCAGGTTCTTTCATAAACTGAACACCGATACGTTTGATGGCATCTGGCATAGTTGCTGAGAAAAGCAAAGTTTGACGGCTTTCAGGGACACGAGAGATGATAGCTTCAATATCTTCAAGGAAGCCCATGTTGAGCATTTCATCCGCTTCATCAAGTATAAGAGTTTCAATATCTTGTAATTTCAAGGCCTTGCGTTTAATCAAGTCCAAGAGACGACCTGGAGTTCCCACCACGATATGAGCACCAGATTTAAGAGCCTTAATTTGTTTTTCAATGCTTGATCCGCCATATACTGAGCGGACTTTGACTCCCTTACTACGGCCAAAGCGGAAGAGTTCCTCTTGACTTTGGACAGCTAGTTCACGAGTTGGAGCGATGACCAAGGCTTGGATGGTCGCTTCTTCTGTACGGATTTTTTCAAGGGTTGGCAAGCCAAAGGCTGCAGTTTTTCCTGTACCAGTCTGAGCTTGACCGATAACGTCCTTGCCTTCTAGAGCCAAGGGAATAGTTTGTTCTTGGATCGGGCTGGCTTCTACAAATCCAGCTTTTTCAATCTCTGCTAGCAAATCAGCAGACAAGTTTAATTCATTAAATTTCACGTTATTCTTCTTTCTAAAGGTGGTGCGAAGCCACCCTATAGGGCTTAGTTTATACTTTTCTTTTTATGACGTATTTTCATATACTGGATATAAAATCGTGTTGCTTCTTTTCCACAAAAGAAAAGTACTGTTTTCTTTGCAACCTATCTAGTATAACACAAGAGAGAAGCAAAAGATAGCCCAATCCTTCGATAATGTCATGTAAACGATTTTTCTGATAAAATAAGGCTGAAATTTACACTATTTCATAAACTTTTTTAAAGCGTAGCAGAATTGTGCAAAAGTTTTTTTCTTGTGCTAGAATGAAATTCGAATAGGAGGAACTCTAAATGTTAACTTATGATTTAATCGTTATCGGATTTGGTAAAGCTGGTAAAACACTAGCTGGTAAATTGGCTTCAGCTGGCAAAAAAGTTGCCCTTATTGAACGTAGCAAAGCTATGTACGGTGGAACTTGTATCAACATCGGTTGTATCCCAACTAAGACTTTGCTAGTTGCTGCTGAGAAGGACTTGTCTTTTGAAGAAGTGATTGCTACCAAAAACACGATTACTGGCCGCCTCAACGGTAAAAACTATGCGACTGTTGCTGGTACAGGCGTGGATATCTTTGATGCGGAAGCTCACTTCCTTTCAAATAAAGTCATCGAAATCCAAGCTGGTGATGAAAAGAAAGAACTGACTGCTGAAACAATCGTCATCAACACTGGTGCTGTTTCAAACGTCTTGCCAATCCCTGGACTTGCTACAAGCAAAAACGTCTTTGACTCAACAGGTATCCAAAACTTGGACAAATTGCCTAAAAAACTTGGAGTCCTTGGTGGCGGAAATATCGGTCTTGAATTTGCTGGTCTTTACAACAAACTTGGAAGCAAGGTTACAGTTCTAGATGCCTTGGATACTTTCCTTCCTCGTGCAGAACCTTCAATCGCTGCTCTTGCTAAACAATACATGGAAGAAGACGGTATTGAATTGCTTCAAAATATTCGTACTACTGAAATCAAAAACGACGGTGACCAAGTGCTTGTCGTAACTGAAAACGAAACTTACCGTTTCGATGCCCTTCTCTACGCAACTGGACGCAAACCAAATGTAGAACCACTTCAACTTGAAAATACAGATATTGAACTAACTGAACGTGGTGCTATTAAAGTAGACAAACATTGTCAAACAAACGTTCCTGGTGTCTTTGCAGTTGGGGATGTCAACGGTGGACTTCAATTTACTTACATTTCACTTGATGACTTCCGTGTTGTTTACAGCTACCTTGCTGGAGATGGCAGCTACACACTTGAAGACCGTCTCAATGTACCAAACACCATGTTTATCACACCTGCGCTTTCACAAGTTGGTTTGACTGAAAACCAAGCAGCTGATTTGAAACTTCCATACGCCGTTAAGGAAATTCCTGTTGCAGCCATGCCTCGTGGTCACGTAAACGGAGACCTTCGCGGAGCTTTCAAAGCTGTAGTTAATACTGAAACAAAAGAAATTCTTGGAGCAAGCATCTTCTCAGAAGGTTCTCAAGAAATTATCAACATCATCACTGTTGCTATGGACAACAAGATTCCTTACACTTACTTCACAAAACAAATCTTCACTCACCCAACCTTGGCTGAGAACTTGAATGACTTGTTTGCGATTTAAGTTGAGATTTAATCGTATCGAACAGCCCTCTGAGGGCTGTTTTCATTTCTGCGAAATCTCATACTCTTCGAAAATCAAATTCAAACCACGTCAGCTTTATCTGCAACCTCAAAGCGGTGCTTTGAGCAACCTGCGGCTAGCTTCCTAGTTTGCTCTTTGATTTTCATTGAGTATCAAATCTGTCTTTTCCTTCTTTTATGATATAATAGAAACATGAAATTAAAAACTACTTTGGGCCTTCTTGCTGGGCGTTCTTCCCACTTCATTTTAAGCCGTCTTGGCCGTGGAAGTACGCTTCCAGGAAAACTTGCCCTTCAATTTGATAAAGATATTTTACAAAACCTAGCTAAGAACTACGAGATTGTCGTGGTGACTGGAACCAACGGAAAAACCTTGACAACTGCTCTCACTGTCGGCATTTTAAAAGAGGTTTATGGTCAAGTTCTGACCAACCCAAGCGGTGCCAACATGATTACAGGAATTGCGACAACCTTCTTAACAGCCAAATCTTCTAAAACTGGGAAAAATATTGCCGTCCTAGAAATCGACGAAGCCAGTCTATCTCGTATCTGTGACTATATCCGGCCAAGCCTTTTTGTCATCACTAACATTTTCCGTGACCAAATGGACCGCTATGGTGAGATTTACACAACTTACAAGATGATTTTGGATGCTATTCGTAAGGTGCCTACTGCCACTGTTCTTCTTAATGGAGACAGTCCACTTTTCTATAAGCCAGCTATTCCAAATCCTGTACAGTATTTTGGTTTTGACTTGGAGAAAGGCCCAGCACAGCTGGCTCACTATAATACAGAAGGGATTCTCTGTCCTGACTGCCAAGGCATCCTCAAATATGAGCATAATACCTATGCAAACTTGGGTGCCTATATCTGTGAAGACTGTGGATGTAAACGTCCTGATCTCGACTATCGCTTGACAGAACTGGTTGAGTTAACCAACAATCGCTCTAGCTTTGTCATTGACGGACAAGAATACGGTATTCAAATCGGTGGTCTCTACAATATCTACAACGCCCTAGCAGCGGTTTCCATCGCCCGTTTCCTTGGTGCAGATTCACAACTAATCAAGCAAGGATTTGATAAGAGCCGTGCAGTCTTTGGACGCCAAGAAACCTTCCATATCGGTGACAAGGAATGCACGCTCGTCTTGATTAAAAATCCAGTCGGTGCAACTCAAGCTATCGAAATGATTAAACTAGCACCTTATCCATTTAGTCTATCTGTTCTCCTAAATGCCAACTATGCAGATGGAATTGATACCAGCTGGATCTGGGATGCTGATTTTGAACAAATCACTGAGATGGACATCCCTGAAATCAACGCTGGCGGTGTTCGCCATTCTGAAATCGCTCGTCGTCTACGAGTAACAGGCTATCCAGCTGATAAAATCACTGAAACAAGTAGTCTAGAACAAGTTCTTAAGACCATTGAGAACCAAGACTGCAAGCATGCTTATATTCTAGCTACCTATACTGCTATGCTTGAATTCCGCGAACTGCTGGCTAGTCGTCAGATTGTTAGAAAGGAGATGAACTAATGGTTTATACTTCACTTTCCTCAAAAGCTGGCAATTACCCTTATCAGCTCAACATTGCTCACCTCTATGGAAACCTCATGAATACCTACGGGGACAATGGAAATATCCTCATGCTCAAGTATGTGGCTGAAAAACTAGGGGCCCATGTGACGGTTGACATCGTTTCACTGCATGATGATTTTGATGAAAATCACTACGACATTGCCTTTTTCGGTGGCGGTCAAGACTTTGAACAAAGTATTATTGCAGACGACCTACCTGCTAAAAAAGAGAGCATTGACAACTACATCCAAAACGACGGTGTGGTTCTCGCTATCTGCGGTGGTTTCCAACTATTGGGCCAATATTATATTGAAGCTTCAGGTAAACGTATCGAAGGGCTCGGTGTCATGGGCCATTATACCCTAAACCAGACCAATAACCGCTTTATCGGTGACATCAAGATTCATAATGAAGATTTCGATGAAACCTACTATGGCTTTGAAAATCACCAAGGCCGTACTTTCCTTTCTGATGACCAAAAACCGCTGGGACAGGTTGTCTATGGAAATGGAAACAACGAAGAAAAGGTCGGCGAAGGGGTTCATTATAAGAATGTCTTTGGTTCCTACTTCCACGGGCCTATCCTCTCTCGTAATGCCAATCTGGCCTATCGCCTAGTCACTACTGCCCTCAAGAAGAAATACGGTCAGGACATCCAACTCCCTGCCTATGAGGACATCCTCAGTCAAGAAATCGCTGAAGAATACAGCGACGTCAAAAGCAAGGCTGACTTTTCTTAAACCAAGGAAAACTATATCAAAGAACTCCGCTATCTTACCGGAGTTCTTTTTGTCTTTTCTTTTACCCTTCTCCCTTGCATTTTCTCTCTTTTTTTGCCAAAATAGAGGGGTAGAAAGAAGGTAGCATATGTCTAAATTACAACAAATCGTAACATATCTTGAATCAGAAAAACTAGACGTCGCTGTCGTATCTGACCCCGTCACAATCAATTACCTCACTGGCTTTTACAGTGATCCCCATGAACGCCAAATGTTCCTTTTTGTCCTAGCGGATCAGGAACCCCTCCTCTTTGTCCCAGCCCTTGAAGTTGAGCGTGCAAGCAGCACTGTTTCCTTCCCAGTTGTGGGCTATGTGGATTCTGAAAATCCATGGCAAAAAATGAAACATGCTCTTCCACAGCTTGACTTCAAACGTGTCGCTGTCGAGTTTGACAATCTCATCTTGACTAAATATCATGGCTTGAAAACAGTCTTTGAAACTGCTGAGTTTGAAAACCTCACTCCTCGTATCCAACGCATGCGTCTCATCAAATCAGCTGATGAAGTACAAAAAATGATGGTTGCAGGTCTCTATGCTGATAAAGCAGTTAATGTTGGTTTTGACAATATTTCTCTTGATAAGACCGAGACAGATATCATCGCTCAAATCGACTTTGCCATGAAACGTGAGGGCTATGAAATGAGCTTTGATACCATGGTCTTGACTGGAGATAACGCTGCAAATCCACACGGCATTCCAGCAGCTAATAAGGTCGAAAATGATGCTCTTCTCCTCTTTGACCTTGGTGTTCTAGTAAACGGCTACGCGTCAGATATGACTCGTACAGTCGCTGTCGGTAAACCTGACCAATTCAAGAAAGATATTTACAACTTGACTCTTGAAGCCCAACAAGCTGCTCTTGAATTTATCAAACCAGGTGTGACTGCCCATGAAGTAGACCGCGCTGCCCGTGAGGTCATCGAAAAAGCTGGTTACGGAGAGTACTTCAACCACCGTCTCGGTCACGGTATCGGTATGGATGTCCACGAATTTCCATCTATCATGGAAGGAAACAACATGGTCATCGAAGAAGGCATGTGCTTCTCTGTTGAACCAGGTATCTATATCCCTGGTAAAGTCGGTGTCCGCATCGAAGATTGCGGTGTTGTTACCAAGGATGGCTTTGACCTCTTTACAAACACCAGCAAAGACTTGCTTTATTTTGATTAATATTCTTCCAAAATCTTCCCACAACAAAACGCATAGTATCAAGTTTTTTCAACACCTGATAGTATGCGTTTTTGCTGATTTTTAGGACTTTTGACTCAGCCTCTTTACTTAATCTTCTTAATACTTTGACTAAGGATAAATCCTACAATCATCCCTACCATATTTTGCATGAAATTCGGTAGGATTTCTGGTAGGGCTGCTGCCCAGCCATTCATCAAAGTTGAACCCAAGGCGTAGCCCCCTACCATGGCAATCGTTGCTAAGATAAGACCTAGCCACTGAGCTTTTCCTTTAAATCCTGCGAAAAATCCCTGCAAGCCATGGTTGACCAAGCTAAAGAACATCCACTGAGGATAGCCTGATAAGAGGTCAATCAAGAAACCTGCTAGTCCTCCTACTACAGCCCCTTCACGACTACCAAAGTAGAAGGCCGTAAAGAAGACACCCGCATCTAAAAGAGTTAGAATGCCTGTCGGTGTTGGAATTTTTAAGAAATAACCTAGAACCACAGAGAGGGCGGTTAATAGGGATACAAGGGCAATTTTAGTCGTTTTTGTTTGCTTCATATTGTCTTACTCCATACTGATCTGCTTGTGCAATAGCACGGTAAACGAAAGCCTTAGAGCTTTCTACTGCTGGTAAAAGTTCATCACCTTTAACCAAGTGACTGGCAATGCTAGAGGCAAAGGTACAACCTGCACCAGCATTTTGCCCTTGGATGACAGGATTTTCTAAGACTGTAAAGTTCTGTCCATCATAAAAAACATCTACAGCCTTGTCCTGACTAAGGCGATTGCCTCCCTTGATAATGACTGCTGGCGCTCCTAAATCATGCAATTTCTGCGCTGCAGCTTTCATGTCTTCCAAGGTTTTGATTTCCTGACCAGCCAATAATTCTGCTTCTGGGAGATTAGGCGTAATTACGCTCACATAAGGGAAAAAGCGAATCAACTCTTGGCAGAGCTCACTAACAGCCACGTCATGCGTTTCCTTGCAGACCAAGACAGGGTCCAATACCACAGGTACTCCTGGGCGTTGCTTGATAAAATCCAATGCTTTCTCAGCTACACTAACATTAGGGAGAAGACCAATCTTAATCCCTGCAAACTCCACATCACGCAAACTATCTAATTCATGTTGAAAAATGGCATCGTCAGTTGGAAAGACTTCAAACCCCTTCTCTGTCAAGGCTGTCAAACAAGTCACTGCTACAAAGCCATGCAAGCCGTTCAAAGTATAGGTAGCCAAATCTGCTGATAAACCACCGCCACTAAAAATATCATTTCCAGAAAGTGCTAAAATACGATTATTCTTCATAACGAATCTCCTTTAAATACAAACCATTTGGTGCTGCAGTGGGACCTGCAAGCTGCCTGTCCTTTTTCTTCAAGATGAGGTCAATCTGCTCTACTGGCATGCGGTTATTGCCGATTTTGAGCAGTGTCCCCACCATATTGCGAATCTGCTTATACAAGAAACCATTTCCTGAAAAGGTAAAGGTCAAAAACTGACCTGTCTCATCAACTGCTAAACTAGCTTCTGTGATGGTGCGAACCTTATCCTCTACACTAGTCCCAGAGGCTGTAAAACCGGTAAAATCATGGGTTCCCTCTAACTTTTTGATTGCAATCTGCATGCGTTCCACATCGAGTGGATAGGGAAAGTGAGTGGCATAGTGACGGCGCATAGGATTTTTAGGACGGCCCCTATCCACGATAAACTCATAGGTCTTACTGTGCTTAGCATAACGGCAATGAAAATCATCCGCCACAAGCTCAATCGAAATCACATCAATATCTTCAGGGGACTGAGTGTCTAGAGCAAAACGGAGCTTCTCCTCATCCATTTGATAAGGCAGGTCAAAATGAATCACCTGTCCCAGGGCATGAACCCCACTATCTGTCCTACCAGCACCGTGAACAGTAATGGCTTGCCCTTTATTTAGCTTGGTCAAGGCTTTTTCAATTTCTTCCTGAACGCTACGCGCATGAGGCTGGCACTGAAAACCAGCAAAGGCGTAACCATCATAGGAAATAGTTGCTTTATATCTTGTCATAACTTCTATTTTATCAAGAAAATAATCTGTAAACAAGAGTCTAAAATAAATATTGTCTGGGTACAAAAATCCCGAAAGAAAAACTTAGGAAATGAATCCTAAGCTCTCTTTTGAAGTAGATACATGACAAAGATAGAGGTTACAATCAACCATGAGCCTAAAATGGCAAAGACCAACATACCATTGTGAGTTAGTAAGCCAATTGCACCTAGAACAAATGGAGTCGTAAAGGCTCCGAAACTACAGCCTAATACAGCAAATGAGGTTGCTTGATTGAGGAGTTTAGCTGGAATTCTTTCAGAGACAAGTTGAAAGACCGTCGTCAAGGCTACACTGTAGGCAAAACCAGCCAGAATGCTTCCTGCCACCACCACCCACAAGGATGGAGACAAGGCAATCACAATTTGCCCTAAGCCAAAGGTAATACCAGACCAGAGGAGCAGTTTCTCTTTAAAGATAGAAATCAAGAAAGAGAAACTCACACCAGCCACAATCCCGATTAACTGCATGACACTAAGAACAAAACTAGATAACTGGGCATCTCCAAGCCCTCTTTCCACCATCAAGCTTGGAATACGGATGGTAATAGCTGTATTGGTACAAACTACAACTGCCGCTTCGATAGCTAGGATAAAAATCAAGCCCTTCATTTCCCTAGTTAAGCGACTTGCTTCCTTCTCCTTTCTCTTGACTTCTTTCTTTTCCTTTCCATAAGGGACAAAGAGCAGATAAAGGGTCAGTACCAAAAATCCAGCACTATAGGCTAGGAAGGTAGCTGTCCAACCAAAGGCCAACAACTGGCCGACTGCCAAGGTGATGAGAGAAGCCCCAACGACCTCTGCAGAACCGCGTAGCCCTAACATCTGAATTCGCGTTTTTCCTTGAAAGCGTTCACTGATAATGGAAATGGCCTTGGCATTGATCATCCCAACACCTAAACCAAAGAGAATACGTGTTCCAAAGACAAAAGGATAGGCTTGATACCAAAAGGGTGCTGTTCCACTCAGTGATAAAATCAGTAAACCCAAACTAATCTGTAAGCGCTCAGGGAATATTTTTTCTAAGAAACCATTTAGTAGTAACATGATCATGATCCCAAAGGAAGGCAAGCTCACCAAAAGCTCAATTTGTTCCTTAGGATAACCTTGATAATAGTCAAACATGGCTGGTAGGGCACTTGAAATCGAAAAGGACGTAATCAAAACGAGGGAGAGAGCCAAAATACTGGCCCGTTCTAAAAATTGTTTCATGAAATCTCTTTCTATCTTTCTCTTAATCTTCTATTTTTTGATGGTTATCAAGCAAGAAAAGAAGAAGTCTCATTGGTTTGTAGACTCCTTCTTAAACTCGAAAATGAATCCCTTGTGTCTTATACTCAATGAAAATCAAAGAGCAAACTAGGAAGATAGCCGCAGGCTGTACTTGAGTACGGCAAGGCGAAACTGACGTGGTTTGAATTTGATTTTCGAAGAGTATTAGGATGACTTTCTCTTGATTTGCTTAATAAAGTAGAAGATAAATCCTGCCACCATATAGGCAACAAAGATAATCAGACACCACTTGAACACGACATCCCACCCCTTGTTCACATTCAAAAAGAAGTAAGGGAAGGGACTGACCTTAGAATTAGGAACATCAAGTTTCAGTACCAAGCCATTAAAAAGAGCAAAAATCATATAAAGCAAGGGTAAAATCGTCCACACAATTGGATCCCAAATCTTGTATTGACCCTGTTTGTCAAAAAAGAGGGTATCTGCTAAAAACCAGAGGGGAACGATATAGTGGCAAAGGAAATTTTCTAGGGTATAGAAATTAGTCGCAATGGGCGCCAGGAGGAAATGGTAAATCACACAGGTAATCATGATACTCATGGTGACCCCACCTTTTAAGCGCAAGAGGCTTGGCCTTTGCCAGTTTTCACCTAAACGGCTCATAACCTTTAGGAGATAGAGCGTAAAAATCGCGACTACAAGGTTGGACAGAACCGTATAATAGAGCAACATCCCAAAGCCACCATGCTTGGCGATTTCAAGATAAACTCCCGTAAAAGCCGCTAGAAACAAGAAGATACGGCTATAAAATACTAGTTTATAGTGCTTTGACATGCTTAAATTTTCTTCACAAACTCTGATTTGAGTTTCATGGCACCAAAGCCATCGATTTTACAGTCGATATTGTGGTCGCCTTCTACGATGCGAATATTTTTCACGCGCGTTCCTTGTTTCAAATCTTTTGGCGCACCTTTTACTTTCAAGTCCTTGATGAGGGTTACTGTATCACCGTCAGCCAATTTATTTCCGTTGGCATCGATAGCGACAAGGCCTTCTTCTACTTCTGCAACTTCAGCAGGATTCCACTCATTAGCGCACTCTGGGCAAACCAGTAGTGCACCGTCTTCGTAGACATACTCTGAGTTACATTCTGGGCAATTTGGTAGGTTGTTCATGGTTTCTCCTTATCATCATTCACTATTCTTTGAAAATCAAAATTTCTCGAACAGCAACTATTATACCTTAAAATTAGTATTTTGACAAATGAGTCGCCGGAGGAGTAAAGAAAAAATCATGTAACTTTTTCTGCTACATGATTTTTAAAAGATAGTTTATCATGAGTAGTGATACAGAAACTCATGATAGAAAGGGATGCATTTATCTTATAAACCAGGTGCTTGTCCAAGTTCTGCGGCAAGCATCCAGATTGTTTTATCAGTTTCAGTTTTAGCATCTGAGAAGATACCGTTTGTCACATCATCACCCTCTTCATCAGTGACATCCAAACCTTTTTGGAAGAGTTCTGACAAGTAACGGTAGATAGCAAGCACACGTTCCAAGCTTTCTTCAACATTACGGTATTCACCAGCTTCTTCTTCGATTTCACTGTTTTGAAGGAATTCTGTCAATGTAGAGAATGGGCTTCCTCCAAGTGTGATCAAACGCTCACTGATTTCATCCAATTGACCGTCAAGAGCTTCCATATACTCATCCATTTTTGGATGCCATACAAGGAAACCACGACCACGCATGTACCAATGCACTTGGTGCAAAGCAACGTGAGCTACATACAAATCAGCAACAGCTTGGTTCAAGACTTCCTTTGTTTTTGCCAATGCTACTGGCGCTGCTTTTGTCAATGATGTTACGTCTTTTACTGCTTCTTTTTTCAATTCTACCATTTTATTTTACCTCATTCATTATTATTTGTAACCACTTCTTAGTGTTTACTCCCTTAGTATACTACTAATGAAAACCAATAGCAAGCCAAATGACTCACATGAGAAAAGTTGCAATAGACTGATAATTTAAGAAAAGTTTAGTTAGTTCTGATTAGCTCACTTTATCAGATTTACTTGAAAATTGGCTTTGGTAAAGTTCATAATAAAAGCCTTTTGCTTAGAGTAATCTTTCGTAATTTCCCTGCTCAATAATCTGTCCATCCTTAAGAACGAGAATCTTATTTGCTTCTTAAATGGTCTAGAGACAGCGGGCGATGACAAAACTGTTCCTTCCTTTCATCAACAGTTTCATAGCTTTTTGAATCAAGAGTTCCAAACGGGTATCAATAGAGGAAGTCGCCTCATCTAAAATGAGAATTTTAGGATTAGCTAGAATAGCAAGCGCGATGGTCAACAGTTGTTTTTGCCCGAGGGAAATATTGCTGGAGTCTTGGTTCATCTCCATGATATAACCACCAGGAAGAGTTCGAATAAAATGGTCTACATTAGCCGCTTTAATAGCAAAAAAGAAAGGACGATATTTGTCCTTTCTCGATTTTAGCTTTTCTTCAACCAAATAATGTTAATAAAGAGTCGATTATTTTACAAAGTCAAGCAATGCCAAGAAGCTTTCAGCTTCAAGTGACGCACCACCAACAAGGGCACCGTCAACGTCTGGGCAAGCCATGTATGAAGCAACGTTTTCAGGTTTAACAGAACCACCGTACTGAACACGAACTTTGTCCGCAACTTCTTGACCAAAGTCAGCAGCTACAACGTCACGAACAACTTTACACATTTTTTGTGCGTCGTCTTGTGAAGCTGATTTACCAGTACCGATAGCCCAGATTGGTTCGTAAGCGATAACTGATGCAGCAACTTGTTCAGCAGTCAATCCAGCCAATGCTGCAGATACTTGAGCACCTACAAACTCAGCAGCTTTACCAGCTTCGTAAGTTTCAAGTGACTCACCACAACAGATGATTGGAAGCATACCGTTTGCAAAGATTGCTTTTGCTTTTTTGTTGATATCTTCGTCAGTTTCATGGAAGTAGTCACGGCGTTCTGAGTGACCGATAACAACGTAATCAGTACCGATTTCTTTCAAAACTTGTGGGCTTGTTTCACCAGTGAAAGCACCTGCATTTTCAAAGTAGCAGTTTTGAGCAGCAACCTTAAGGTTTGAACCTTTTGCAGCCGCAAGAACAGTTGTCAAATCAAGAGCTGGAGCTGCGATACCTGCTTCAACAAGATCTGATGAAGGAAGTTTTGATGCAACTGCTTCAACGAATGCTTTAGCTTCTTCTGGATTTTTGTTCATTTTCCAGTTACCAGCGATAAATGGTTTACGTGACATTTCACATACCTCTTTTTTCAATTTATTTTCTATTTATTTTATCACAATTAGACACAGCTTGCAAATCTTACTCGGATTTCAAGCCTGCTTACATGGATTAATCCTTCCAGAGATCCATGGCATTTCTGAAATCTGCCGATACCTGTGTCAACTGAGGATTACTTGCTTCTCTCTCTGCTCGCTTGGCCTCTATTTGAGGCACACTTTTAATGCCTTCATGGCGCCAATTTCTCAAAATGGCCTGAATGTACTTCCAGTTTGGTTTTCCATTCAAAACAGCTTCACGAAGAGCTTCCTTAATCAAGTCAGCACTAGTTCCATCTTCCTTAAGAGTCTTGGTCAAATCCTCAATCTCAAAAGGGGTCAACAGGCGTCCCAATTCCTGCTGGAAGGTTTCCACTAAATCTTTAAGCTGATTTTGAGGTGTCAACTGGTCTGAACTTGAATGAGCAGCTCCAAGCAGGTCATCCAAACGTTCCAGAGCCAAACTTGCATCAAAAAGCAATTCAATTTCACCATTCAATTCGATGGTTCGATACTGAAGCAGTCCCCTTTCCGTCAGATTGGAAATAGCCTGATTGACATCCGAAATTTCCTTGCCAATCCTTTCAGCAATCTGGCTTGGCGACATTTCTTCTAAGCCTGTCGTATTTTGAAAATAGAAAAATTGCCAGACCAGAAAATCATCGCTAGACGGAAAGAGTTCCTTAAAATGCAAGAGCAGGGCACTCGGTAAAACCAAGTTCCCTGATTTAAAAGCGTCTAAATATGTCATAATTCCTCTTATAAATACCCAAATGCGGATGCATCATCTTCTATTTTTCTCCAGTCAAAAGGGGTTTCCTGATAGACCGCATAATTCACCCAGTTACTGAAAAAGAGGGCTGCTGATGAAGACCAACAAAGACAAGGTGTCTGATTAACATCATTATCCTTAAAGTAATTTTCTGGAATATGTGGATCTAAACCTGCATCACGATCCCTAAAATACTCTTTTGCCAAGGTATCACGGTCATATTCCAAATGCCCAAAACTATAAATTTCTCGTAAATCCCGACTGGCCAAAATCGAAACCCCAACCTGCGGGCCCTCTGATAAAATCTCAAGATTGGTTTTATTTAAGACCTCTTCCTTAGAAATCTCCGTATGCCGAGAATGAGGTGATACGTAGCTATCGTCAAATCCTCTAAAGAGAAGATGACCTTCCTTTAAAGTGTCCTGAGGATAAATACCCGATAACTTACTGTCCATCTGGTGTTTTTCCACTCCATAGCGAAGATAGAGTCCAGCCTGAGCTCCCCAACAGATATGAAGGGTCGAATAGACATGGGTCTTGGACCACTCAAGCACCTGACTGAATTCCTCCCAATAGTCCACTTCCTCAAATGGTAAATGCTCAATCGGAGCCCCTGTGATAATCATCCCATCAAAATACTCGTCCTTGACTTCAGGAAAAGTTTTATAAAAAGTCTCCATATGCTCTGCACGAGTCGTCTTGGAACGGTGGCTCTCCATATAGAGAAAGTCTATGTCCAATTGCAAAGGAGTATTTGCTAAATGCCGTAACAACTGGGTCTCTGTGACCACTTTTTTGGGCATTAGGTTTAAAATCAAAATTTTCAAGGGACGGATATCTTGGTGGGCCGCACGTTGATCATCCATGACAAAGATATTCTCTGTCCGTAAAATCTCAACAGCTGGCAATTTTTTATCAATTCGAATCGGCATAACCTTCTCCTAACTGTATTCTTTCAGGAATCATTGCATATGTTTGAAGCCAAATCTCAAACACTTAGTCCTTTTATTATACTGCAAGAAGATATAGTTTTCAATTATAGTTTTTCTCTAACTAGCTATAGTCTATTTTTATATCCTAATGTAGAGAAAACAGCCCTAGGGACTGTTTTTCATTAATAATGCATAAGAACTTTGTAATCGTAGTCACCGATTTTTTCACGGCCGTTCAAGTCATCCAATTCAACAAGGAAGGCACAACCTGCTACAACACCACCAAGTTTTTCAATCATTTCGATAGTTGCCTTAACAGTTCCACCTGTTGCCAAGAGGTCATCCACGATAAGAACACGTTGACCTGGCTTAATAGCGTCAGCATGCATAGTCAAGGTATCAACACCGTACTCTTTTTCATAGTCAGCAGAAATGACTTCGCGTGGCAATTTACCTGGCTTACGAACAGGTGCAAAACCAATTCCCAATTCAAAGGCAACTGGACAACCCACGATAAATCCACGAGCCTCAGGCCCTACGATCATATCAATTTTCTTGTCAGTAGCATATTGAACGATTTCACGAACAGCGTAGCTATAAGCATTCCCATCAGCCATCAAAGGACTGATATCACGGAAAGTAATACCTTCCTTTGGATAATTTTCAATTGTTGCAATATAATCTTTTAAATTCATCTTTTTCTTTCTTTCAAAGTTTTTACTCTCTATTATACCATATTTTCTCCAAAAGAAGAAAGTAAAACTCCATTTTCCTTTTCAAGTCAAGAGCAAAAATAGTTCACTTCCAACTTTATTGGATACAAAAGCAATCAAAAAACGAGCACTTTCGTACTCGCCTTTGTTTATAAACTACTGATTAAAGTGAGTTTACGTCAACTTTGATACCAACACCTTGAGTAGTTGTGATAGTCAAGTTTGTTACGTAAGTTCCTTTAGCTGTAGCTGGTTTTGCTTTTTGGATTGTTTCGTTGAAAGCTTTGAAGTTTTCAACCAATTTTTCAGCTTCAAATGATACTTTACCGATGATTGCTTGAACATTACCTGCACGGTCAGCACGGTAAGTAATTTTACCACCTTTAGACTCTTCAACTGCTTTAGCAACATCCATTGTTACAGTACCAGTTTTAGGGTTTGGCATCAAGTTACGTGGTCCAAGGACACGTCCAAGACGTCCAACAAGAGCCATCATGTCAGGTGTAGCAATAACTACGTCGAAGTCTAACCAACCGTCATTGATTTTAGCAACAAGGTCATCTTCACCAACAAAGTCTGCACCAGCAGCTTTTGCTTCTTCAGCTTTTGCACCACGTGCGAAAACAAGAACGCGTGAAGTTTTACCAGTACCGTTTGGCAATACCATTGCTCCACGGATTTGTTGGTCAGCTTTTTTAACGTCGATGTTCAAGTTGTAAGCAACTTCTACAGTTGCGTCAAATTTTGCAAAGTTAGTTTCTTTTGCAAGTGCTACAGCTTCTTCTACGCTGTATGCTTTTGTGCTGTCGATTTTCTCAAGAGCAGCACGAAGTTGTTTGCTTTTTTTAGCCATTTTCTATTCTCCTTGTAAGTGGTTCAATCGATTTTCATCTCCCACGTCACTTCTCGAAATGATGAAGTCTTGCGGGTTATATTGGGGGTGTTATTGATTAATCAACAACAGTGAATCCCATAGAACGAGCAGTACCTTCGATCATACGCATTGCAGACTCTACGTTTGCTGCGTTCAAATCTGGCATCTTAGTTTCTGCAATTTCTTGTACTTGTGCACGAGTAACTGTAGCAACTTTAGTTTTGTTAGGTGTACCTGATCCTTTTTCAACACCTGCAGCTTTTTTCAAAAGAACAGCAGCTGGTGGTGTTTTAGTGATGAAAGTAAATGATTTATCTTCGTAAACTGAGATAACAACTGGAATGATCATACCAGCTTGGTCAGCTGTACGAGCGTTGAACTCTTTTGTGAATCCCATGATGTTGATACCAGCTTGACCAAGAGCAGGTCCAACCGGTGGAGCTGGTGTAGCTTTACCAGCAGGGATTTGCAATTTTACAAGTTTTTCGACTTTTTTAGCCATTTTTAAATCCTCCTTTGTGGTTTTGGCGGTAATTAGAGATTTTTACCTCCCACAAGTATGCTTTTCACATACCCATCTATTATACACTATTTATCTGGAATTGCAAGAGAAAAGTTTATTTTTTAATCGACGTAATCTCCACCTTCAAAGCCGAAATACTCTTCCAAACTGAGGCCACTAGCTGCAATCTCTTTAGCCTCTTTTCCGACATAACGAAGGTGCCATTCCTCAGCCATATAGCCTGTTTCCTTTTCCTTACCTTTAAGATAACGGACAACAAAGCCATAATCAGCTGCATGGTCCAAAAGCCATTGGGCCGCTTTTTCTTCTGTCACCAAATCACCATTTGTCCCAATCACATCAAAGGCCAAGCCTGTCTGGTGCTCGCTATAGCCAGGGCGAGCAGAGTAACGGTCTGCTGCAGCCTTTCCATCTTTATTGACATAATCTTGATAGAGGTTAGTCTGAGTCTCGTAACTTCTAAAACCACTGTATTGATCACTAATTGGGAAGCCTGCCTCTTGCATCGCTTTGATGAGTTTGACCAACTCAGCCTTGGCTGTTGGATTTTCCCCTGGATTGTAGTCTTTAGATAATGGATAATGTTTATTTGCTACGATAATTTCATCGTATTTCCCTTGAATACTGTAGTAGTCACCTTTATTAACCACTTCTGCTTTTTTCTGGGTGGCTTCTTGAGACTTATTTCCGACTGTTCCATCAACTTTGGCTGTTTGTTCTGTCTTAGCTGCTCCATCTTCATTTTTTGCTTTTTCCTGTGAACAAGCTGCTAAACTCAAGGCTAGCAAGGCTGTCAAGACAAGGTATCTTTTTTTCATTTCTACTCCTTTATTTTCAATAATTTATCTAGTTCTGACGATAAACGTTCGACTAATCTTTTAATCTCATCCGGTTTTGCTTGGCAGGTTTCTGCTGTCATTTCTTCAAAGGGAACCCACCAGACTGGCCCACGCCCCTTGAGACCGTGACCATTCATGTCACCTCTTCGTCTAGGAAAAAGATGCCAATGAAGATGGGCATCACCATTTCCTAGCAGTTCGATATTCATTTTCTCAGCAGCAAAGGCCTTAGCAACCGCCTCTTGGACTAAACTCATTTCCTCTAGAAAACGGATTCTAGTTTCCTTCTCTAAATGATGCAATTCGGTGACATGTTCCTTGGCTAGAAAGAGACTATAGCCTGCAAAATACTGGTGGTCTCCAATCACAAGATAGCCTGTTTCCAACTCTTTGACAAAATAGGGATTTTCTCCCTTCTTGATGAGTTCAATTCTCTGGCAAATCAGGCACATATTAGTCCACCAACGTGCTCTTAAGGTAAGCATCCACCATACGCTCTGTTGCAACCACCGAGTCAATATGAGTACGCTCATAAGAATGACTAGACTCGATACCAGCACCGAGAAGGGCGTGTTTGACTTCTGCCCCTGCAGACATAGCTGCTGAAGCGTCCGAACCATAAAATGGATAGATATCCAGCTTAAATGGAATATCTTGCTCTTTAGCCAAAGCAACCAAGTGTTGACGGAAGTCATAGTGATAAGGTCCAGAAGCATCCTTGACACAGATAGACACTGTATCTTCGTCTGTTTGCTGGTCATCTCCCATAGCTCCCATATCCACAGCCAGATATTCTACTACCTGAGCAGGAATGTTAGAATTAGCACCGTGTCCCACTTCTTCAAAGACTGAAAAAGCAAAATGGGTTGTTACTGGCAATTCAATCTTCTCTTCCTTATAAATACGAAGCAGGTTAAGCAAAATCGCTGCGCTGACCTTATCGTCCAAATGACGAGACTTGATAAAACCTGTCTCTGTCACGACAGTTCGTGGGTCAAAGCTGATAAAATCACCGACCTCAATACCAAGAGCACGAGTTTCTTTTTCACTGGTTACTTTTGCATCCAAACGCACTTCCATATTGTCCTGCGTGCGTTCTGCAGTTCCTGCATCCTTATAGACATGGCAAGAAGTCTGGTGGATGAGGATGGTTCCTGATACTTTTTCACCTGTGCTAGCCACATGAACGGTACAGTTTTCTCCTTCAATCATGTTCCAAGGGAAACTACCGATACGGTCCATTTTGAGACGGCCATCTGATTTGACAGCACGGACAATAGCACCCAGCGTATCCACATGGGCAGTCACATAGCGATGCTCCTCATCATTTTGACCTTTGATGGTCACATTGACACCACCCTTAGCTGTGCGAACCGGCTGGTAACCAAAACCTTCTAGAGTCTTGACTAAATAGTCCGAAATCTCCCGAGTGAAGCCCGTTGGCGACGCAATGGCTGTCAGTTCTTTGATATATTCTACTGTTTGATTCATTTCTTCACCTCTTTTGCTACCTATTATAACACATTTATCATCGGATAAAAAAAGAAAATCACTCCTGTAGACTTGGCTACAAAAGTGATTTTAGTGATTATTCCATTTCAAAAACATCGCTTTCTTGCTTGTTTGGTAGAACCAATGAGAGCAAGATTCCAACAATGGCTGGTACCAACCATGGGAGTGATGCTTTAGCAAAAGGAAGAGCGTTGACAAAGTTTGCAAGAAACTCAACCTTAAACGAGCTTCCTAGTACGCTTGCAATGGCAATAGCTGTAACCACAGCAATTGTCAATTGCATACCAGGTTTTGAAAGGGCAACAAATTTGTTGACAATGACAATCATAACGATGGCAATCGTGATTGGGTACAAAATAACCAGTACTGGAATGGAGTACTTGATAATCGCATCAAGACCCAAATTAGCAATGGCAAATCCAATCAAGGTAAAGGCTGTCGCATAGACCTTGTAACTGATTTGTGGGAAACGTTCATTAAAGAACTCAGCTGTTGACACAATCAAACCAACCGTTGTTGTGAAGCAGGTTACGGTAACCATAGCTGCAAGGAAGAGTTGGGCTGTTGAGCCAAAGATTTCTTGAGTGGCTTGTGACAAGATGTAAACACCTGGTGTTCCACCCTTCATCGCTTCAGCTGGTACTGGGAAATGATTTCCAAGGAAACCTAAACCGATATAAAGAGCACTGAAGGCAAGGGCAACAACGATACCAACCACCCAAATAGTCGAAATGTATTCTTTCTTACTTGAAAATCCAAGTTGTTTCAAGGTTTGAACTGCAATCACACTAAAGGCAACTGAAGCAAGGGCGTCCAAGGTATTGTAACCTTCTAAGAAACCTGTACCAAAGGCAGAAGCTTGATAAGCAGCTGAAGCAGCTTGAGGACTTGTTCCACCGTATTTGAAAGCTCCAAGAACAACTAAGATAACAATCAAAATCGCAAAAACTGGTGTTAAAATACGGCCGATACGATCTAAGATTTTTGATGGATTAAGCGAAATCAAATAGGCTGCTGCAAAATACAGAACTGTAAAGACAATCAAACCAAGACCTTTATTGGCATCCGACAAAAGAGGCTTAATCCCTACTTCGTAAGCTGTTGTAGCTGTACGCGGGATAGCAAAGAATGGACCGATTGACAAGTAAAGAACTGAGAGGTAAAGAGTCGCAAACCAAGGCGCTATCTTTGTAGAAATCTCGTAGATATATCCTTTAGGATTTAGCGTTCCAATAATAAGAGTCAAGACGGCGATACCGACGCCTGAAAAGACAAAACCTGCGATGGCAGGAAGAAAATGTTCTCCAGATAAAGCACCTAGAGAAGGCGGAAAAATCAAGTTTCCCGCACCAAAAAATATTCCAAACAGGAGCAAACCTGTTAGAGCACCTTTTTTAGCCATGAAAATCTCCTTCATATTTATAAAATACTGACCTAGTATATCATGAATGGGAGTATGAAAAAAGCTTCACGAAGTAAATATTGAATGTTTTCAAGATTCTCAAAAATGAGAATTGTCTAAAAATAAAATTCTCCTACCCAGTCCACACCAAGTAGGAGAAATTCTAATGTTTATACTCTTCGAAAATCTCTTCAAACCACGTCAGCTTCACCTTGCCGTACTCAAGTACAGCCTGCGGCTAGCTTCCTAGTTTGCTCTTTGATTTTCATTGAGTATTAAAGTTCTTCAAAGGCCATCATGCCACCTTGTACATTGATAACCTCATAACCTTGTTCAGCTAGAAATTGACAAGCGCGCGCCGATCTCATTCCAGATTTACAAATAACATAATGTAACTGATCCTTGTCCAATTGATCATAAGTATCAGCTAATTGACTCAGAGGAAGATTCTGAGCACCTTCTAAATGAAGAGCGTCAAACTCTTCCACTTCTCTCACGTCCACTAGAGAAAGTTGGTCGTTTTGGTAAAGCTGGTAAAATGCGTCAAAGGTAATTTCTTTCATTCTTTTTCTCCTAATACTCTTCGAAAATCAAATTCAAACCACGTCAGCGTCGCCTTACCGTACTCAAGTACAGCCTGCGGCTAGCTTTCTAGTTTGCTCTTTGATTTTCATTGACTATAAAATAGTTTTAATTCTTTTTTTCAAATCTGGCACCACTTCTGACTCAAACCAAGGATTTTTGGCCATCCAGATTTGATTTCGAGGCGAGGGGTGAACTAGTGGAAAATAGGTTGGCAAGTAGTTCTGGTAATGTTTTACCCGTTCTGTCACCTTGCCACTGATTTTCTCCTGCAAATAGTAAGCCTGGGCATATTGCCCAATTAAGAGGGTCAACTGAATATCGGGCAATTCTTGTAAGAGTTGCGGATGCCATTTTTCGGCAAAACCCGCTCTTGGTGGTAAATCACCTGATTTGCCATGCCCTGGAAAGTAGAAATCCATAGGCAAGACAGCAAAATAGCCTGAATTGTAAAAGGTATCCTCATCCACACCTAGCCAGTCTCTCAGGCGGTCACCACTCTTATCTTTCCAGTAAAGGCCTGCTTCTTGGGTTTTAAGACCAGGCGCTTGACCGATGATATTGATGCGAGCAGTCTTTGGCGCTGCAAAGAGAGGCTCGATGCCACGCTTTGTATAGGTAGCATTCTGCGGATCCGCCATGATATCCTGCTTGATTCTTTCGATTTGAGACATCTACTTTCCCTCCAAAAAGAAGTCTAAGCATACAATCTCAGACTTCTATCGTTTTATTTGATCAATTCGTAAATAGCTTCGGCATAGATTGCTGCTGCTCGGAAGAGATCGTCCAAGGCGATAAATTCATTGGCTTGGTGCATGGTGTCAATTGAGTCTGGGAACATGGCACCATAAGCAACACCTCGTTCTAGCAAGCGACCAAAGGTTCCACCACCGATAACTTGCTCATGACCTTTAAGACCAGTTTGTTTTTCATAAACATTCAACAAGGTTTGCACAAGTGGATCTTCCATTGGCACATAGTGAGGCGTATGACCGTGTTCAGAAAGACTAACAGAAGCAACCGGCAAGTTTTCAAGGATTGACTTGATTTGCTCTGGACTTGTTCCTTTTGGATAGCGGATGTTGAGGGCAATGGTATTATCAGCACTTGCTTCATCAAAGCGGAAGACACCGGCATTCATAGAAAGGGCACCCATCTTTTCATCCACATGAGCAATCTTGAGATTTTCACCCTCATGATCGTTCAAGAGAATCTTACCAGCGATGTCAAGGTAGTCTTTGGCTGGACCAGCAAAGTCAAACTGGCTAAGGAAGAGGGCTAGGTAAGTCGCACCATTGACACCTGAAGCAGGCATAGCACCGTGGGCTGATTTACCAATAATCGTCACCTTGTATTGCCCAGCTTCTTCTTGGAGTTCTCCTCTAAGTTTGTGTTCTGCAACAAAGGCATCTAGTTTAGCTTGCAAGTCAGTCAAATCACCTGAAACGACTGCTGTTGCTGATTCTGGTACCATATTTTCACGTAAACCACCTGTAAAGCTGTGAAGACGGGCAGCACCTGCATTTTCACCTGCAAAGTGGAGGTATTCTGTGATATTTCCTTTTTCACCATTGATGATTGGGAACTCAGCATCTGGAGAGAAACCGAAGTCTGGTTTTGCAAGTCCTACGTGCTCGAAATAGTAGTCCATGTCTGCCCAACCTGATTCTTCATCTGTTCCAACGATGAAACGAACTTTCTTAGAAGTTGGAAGGCCCAATTCTTTGATGATTTTCAAACCATAGTAACAAGCTGTTGTAGGTCCCTTGTCATCAGAAGAACCACGCGCATAAAGGCGACCGTCTTTGATAGTTGGTGTGTAAGGGTCTGTGTCCCAACCGCTACCAGCAGGCACTACGTCCATGTGGGCAAAGATTCCGAGAACTTCTTCTCCATCACCAAACTCGAAATGTCCTGCGTAGTTATCAACATTTTTAGTTGGGTAGCCATCACGGTCTGCAATTTCAAGGAATTTTTCCAAGGCTTTTACCGGCCCAGGTCCAAATGGATGCTCAGCATCAGCCTTGCTGTCATCACGTTCTGAGTTGATTTCCAAAAGGCTAAACAAGTCAGCCAAGAGGTCTTCTTTGCGTTTTTCTACTTCTGCTGTAAAATCAATTGTTGTCATTTTTTTCTTCTTTCTATCTTTTCTCGATGATTTCATCTACTGGCAAGCGGTAACTTGGTTCCAATTTTTCGTCTGTGTATCCCACTGTAATCAAAAGTTCTGGGCGGAAGCGGTCTTCGATATCCAAAACTTCATTGACTTTTGATTTGTCAAAACCAAGAATCAGATTTGATCCGATTCCTTGGTCTGTAAGAGCCAGAACCAAATTCATAGCAACCAAACCTGCATTGAGGGCTAGGTAGTCGCTGACTTGTTGTTCATTGTAACGGGCAAATTCAGCAGGCAAATTTTTCATAAAGTATTGAAGTTGTTCTTCTGAGAAATTGTTAGCACCACCAACTCGGGCAATCTTACGAGCACGTTTAGCCAAATCTGTGTCTGTAAACAAGGCAATAGTTACAGGCGCTGATAATACCTGCTCAAAGTTGGAACCGTAAGCCAACTTTGCCAGTTCAGCATTTTTCTCACGAACGACCACAAATTTCCAAGGCTGGCTGTTGTGGGCACTTGGAGCCAAGGTTGCAATTTCGATGGCCGTACGCACATCTTTTGGATCAACCGGCTTATCAGTGAAATGCTTAGTCGCATGACGTTTTTTATTTAATTCAAGAAATTTCATAATCGATTTCCTTTTCTAATTCTACTGCTTCCATTCTACCATAATTTGAAAGAGCTTGCAGGGATTTTTCATAGGAAAAGTAATAGCAAAAAAACTGCTCTATGCAGTTTGTAGCAATTATTCTAGTTACTCACTATAAAATTAGCAAATGGAATCATACTGAGATAGCTTCTCCGTTGTCACTTCTTCCAACTTTTTCTTTACCTGACCTTTTATAGCCGTATCCATCTGTGATTTTATTTTCCCAATAGCGACTTTTGTCTCCTCCGCACTTTCTCTCACTTTTTCTTTATAATCTGTTTGCAAAGAATTTTTTTCCTTTAGGATTACTGTCGCCATTGTATAGATTCTATTCCTCTCCATCATACGATACATCTGACGTAAAGCAAATTCATATTCTTCATCTGTATAATATTCATTTAATGGCGCGAGCATATGACCTCCTTAAATCTCCGATTGTCTGTTCTAACTCATCTTGCTTTTTACGATAATCTCTGTTTAACAAATCCTCTTGATACTGCAATTCATCTTCTCTATGCCTACACACAAACTGAGAATCCTCCATCAATTGTTGTAAACTCCTATAAAACTGTTCTCCATCTTGGTAACTATATTGTCCTTTTTGAAGAAAAGCAGTCATCTTACCAGCTTCGTCTTCTACGATTCGGGCAAGGCGGTCTCGACGTTCATAGAGTTCATTGCGTTGATTTGTAAAAGTTGCTTTCTGCTTTAGATATTCATCTTCCAAATCATAATACTCTTTTTCTTTTGCTTTTAACTTTTGGAAGACTAAATCCGACTGTTCCATTTTCTAAATTCTCCTGCCAATTCCTTATCTGTGGCTAGTTTATTCTCAATGACTTGGATAATCTGTTGGTTAAGGGTATCAAATTCTGTGGCTAGTTTTTCAGCTTTTTGGTTCATTTGCTCAAAATCTTGCTCAACTGAACCGACAATCGTATCCCGAGTCACACCCGCAGACGCAAAAGTCGATAGGACTTCATCATAACTCAGGTATCGGAAACTACTAAAGTCAAGCTGATTCCATAGTTCTTGTGCTTTTGACACCACCTCCTCTTGAAGGTGCTTAATATCGTCTGCACCAGCTCGAGCTGCATTAGACATCCCTTCCCCTAGAGCCATTCCCTGCAAGCTATCCAAGTATATCTCTTCCCTACTTGACAAACCATCTGCCGAGAGGTAGCTTTTAATTTTTTGGTAGCGGTACATACCCGCTGTTGCTTCTGCTAGTACCGTTACTTTGAGATTCGTAACTCGCTTTCCGTTCAAATCAACTAACTGGCCATTCTCATCAAATCGCCACTGGGACAAGTTATGATATTCTAACTTGTCACCCCAGTTATCTTTTGCAGGATAGATATAGGGATAGATAGCTGTTTGAGTCGTATTTCCCATAATATTGCCAATAAAATCATACTTATGACGGTAATTGCGAAATTGTTCTGGATGCTCTTGCATGTACTTGATTTCTTCTTTCGAAATCAAGTTATGAATATCTGGCCCATTATACCCTATATTGGCATAACCTCGCTTCAAAGCGACATACATAGCCAGAGACTCTCCAAGCGAATGCCCCGCAGTTGTGATTTTAGCAGAGGGATAAGTTTTTTCGATTTCTTCCGCAAAACTCAGAGCCGTTTGAAATTGAGATTTTCTAAATGTCTTTGTTTTCGAATCCGACAACATCCGTCTATCACCAAATCCTATTGATTGGATATCTGTTTGGATGTCAAGCCGATCGTCTCTATTCGTCCCAGCATAAGCAATCACTACATGACTATAATCCACATTCCCATTTTTATCCACAGGAGCAACCGCCATCGCCTGCATACCATTGGAGGTGTTGTCTTTTGCACTCAGAACTCGAAAAGTTTGAGAATCCTTTCTTAACTCATCTCCTGCTTTCCATGGAGTTGAATTTTTATTTTTATCAACTTCATATACTTGGTCAACTAAGTAATTAAAACTTTTATCCGTAATCATATTATCTCACCCAATAAATAACTGTTATATTTGACATAAGTGAATCGCTATTTATTACTTCCGGATTATCTCTTTCTATTAATTCATTCCCATTACTTTGACTAATATGCTGTCCAAAACCTATTTCATCCTCTGTCATCAAGTTTTGAACAGAAAAAGTGACAAATATTTCGTCATTGACAATGGCATTAGAATTCCAAGTTCCTGTTAATTTATTCTGTTGAAAACTTGTAAACTCAATCTTCTCAACCTTTTCATAATGACTAACTAAGTATAACGCCATCCTATCCTGTTCAATTCTCATTTTTTCTTCCATCGTTTTTTCTTTTTGTTGATTCAAACTAAACATTATAATCCCTCCTATGATACAAATTACTAAAGCAATAATACCCCATTTTTTGTGCCTATTCATTAACACACCTCCTTATATTATTCTATAAAGCAACTTGGTCTGAATTACCTTATAGTATAACATAAATGGCTTTTTTACTTAACATTGGCATAATTCAAAGCTGTCACAAACTGAGAATCCTCCATCAATTGTTGTAAACTCCTATAAAACTGTTCTCCATCTTGGTAACTATATTGTCCTTTTTGAAGAAAAGCAGTCATCTTACCAGCTTCGTCTTCTACGATTCGGGCAAGGCGGTCTCGACGTTCATAGAGTTCATTGCGTTGATTTGTAAAAGTTGCTTTCTGCTTTAGATATTCATCTTCCAAATCATAATACTCTTTTTCTTTTGCTTTTAACTTTTGGAAGACTAAATCCGACTGTTCCATTTTCTAAATTCTCCTGCCAATTCCTTATCTGTGGCTAGTTTATTCTCAATGACTTGGATAATCTGTTGGTTAAGGGTATCAAATTCTGTGGCTAGTTTTTCAGCTTTTTGGTTCATTTGCTCAAAATCTTGCTCAACTGAACCGACAATCGTATCCCGAGTCACACCCGCAGACGCAAAAGTCGATAGGACTTCATCATAACTCAGGTATCGGAAACTACTAAAGTCAAGCTGATTCCATAGTTCTTGTGCTTTTGACACCACCTCCTCTTGAAGGTGCTTAATATCGTCTGCACCAGCTCGAGCTGCATTAGACATCCCTTCCCCTAGAGCCATTCCCTGCAAGCTATCCAAGTATATCTCTTCCCTACTTGACAAACCATCTGCCGAGAGGTAGCTTTTAATTTTTTGGTAGCGGTACATACCCGCTGTTGCTTCTGCTAGTACCGTTACTTTGAGATTCGTAACTCGCTTTCCGTCCAAATCAACTAGCTGGCCATTCTCATCAAATCGCCACTGGGACAAGTTATGATATTCTAACTTGTCACCCCAGTTATCTTTTGCAGGATAGATATAGGGATAGATGGCTGTTTGAGTCGTATTTCCCGTAATATTGCCAATAACATCATACTTATGACGGTAATTGCGAAATTGTTCTGGATGTTCTTGCATGTGCTTGATTTCTTCTTTCGAAATCAAGTTATGAATATCTGGTCCGTTATACCCAACATTGGCATAACCTCGCTTCAAAGCGACATACATAGCCAGAGACTCTCCAAGCGAATGCCCCGCAGTTGTGATTTTAGCAGAGGGATAAGTTTTTTCGATTTCTTCCGCGAAACTCAAAGCCGTTTGAAATTGAGATTTTCTAAATGTCTTTGTTTTCGAATCCGACAACATCCGTCTATCACCAAATCCTATTGATTGGATATCTGTTTGGATGTCAAGTCGATCATCTTTATTCGTCCCAGCATAAGCAATCACTACATGACTATAATCCACATTCCCATTTTTATCCACAGGAGCAACCGCCATCGCCTGCATACCGTTGGAGGTGTTGTCTATGGGGTTAGAGATTACTTTAAACCGATCGTTTGCAACTAATCGTCCCTCCTGAATAGGATTACTCACCTTACCAGAGTCAACATCGTAAACATCGTCTACTATATATCTATAATCTTCTTCTGTAACCATATAGTTATCTCTCCTCTAAGTAGATAATTTTTACTGCTATATCATACCCAGCTTCTTCTTTGTGTTCTCTCTTTATGAATTCTGTTGGTGAATAATTAGAACTTCTTATTTTCCCATTCTCATTTAAAGAATCTATTTTGACAGATATATCATATTGACCATTTACTTTAGCAGTAATCCTCCAACTCCCCGTACTTTCATTTTTTTGAAATTCAACAAACTCCACTCTCTCAATCTTTTGTCCATCAGCTAAATCATAGTTACTTACTAAAAACTTTGCTACCCTATCCTGTTCGATTCTCATTTTCTCTTCCAATGTTTTTTCTTTTTGATGATTCAAACTAAACATCACAATTCCTCCTATTACACAGATTACTAAAGCAATAATACCCCATTTTTTGTGCCTATCCATTAACGCACCTCCTTATATTATTCTATAAAGCAACTTGGTCTGAATTACCTTATAGTATAGGACCAATAGTCGCTCTGGTCTTGTGCATTGAATTCAAGATTAGCATAGTTCACTCGCGATTTCCTTTTCTAATTCTACTGCTTCCGTTCTACCATAATTTGAAAGAGCTTGCAGGGATTTTTCATAGTATCTCTTGGTCCAAATTATTCTTTTTTAAAAACCAAAATATAATTTTTATAAAAACCTAAGGTAGCAACTGATAAAAGTATCACATCAAAAATGATAATTGCAACAGATAGCCCGGTCGATAAAGCAATTTTATGGCCTGCTGTATCTGTAATTCGTTCTAAATGAAAATTTTTAAGTACCAAATACAGATAATAGCTGTTCAATAAACTCGATATATAACCAATTAAAATCTGGGATTTCAATTTTGTAAATATCCATAAACCTAACAAAGGAATAGCTATTATTAATAAGGGAAAACCAAATAAGATAACCGTCAAAAAAAGAAAAATTGGTCCATTCCAAATCCACAGACAATAAAGAAGGCAGAGATAAGAAATTACATATACTGTCCCTAATATTTTATTGCTTATTTTACTCATTTTTTCTCCATTCTATTATTCCTTGTTCAGCAACTTGAGCTAATTCCTTTTCTTCCTGCGGGTTCAACTTTCTTTGCACAGCCTCTGCTACTGCTATTGGTACTCCAACTTCGACAATCTCATCCACACTGGCTTCCTTGATTTTAGTCAAAGACTTGAAATGCTTCATGAGATTTTGCTTGCGTTTAGGTCCTAGACCGTCAATGCCATCCAATTGTGATGAAAAGGAATTTTTGGAGCGCAGTTGGCGGTGGAAAGTAATGGCAAAGCGGTGCACCTCATCTTGGATACGTTGTAGGAGGAAAAATTCCTGAGAATTACGAGACAACTCCACCACCTCAAGCGGATCTCCAAAGAGCAATTCATGGGTTTGGTGCTTGTCATTCTTTTGCAGACCTGCAATGGGAATATCCAAGCCCAGTTCTTCTTGGATGACCTGCTTGGCGATATTGACTTGACCTTGTCCCCCATCAATCACAATCAAATCTGGAGGAGTCAAACTGTCACGCTGTACTCGACCATAGCGTCTGCGAATGACCTCTCGCATACTGGCATAGTCGTCTGGCCCGACTACGGTTTTTATCTTGTACTTACGATAATCCTTCTTACTTGGTTTGCCGTTGACAAAGACCACCATGGCTGAAACAGGACTAGTTCCCATGATATTGGAGTTATCGAAGGATTCTATGCGGACTGGTGTCGGAATTTGGAGCAAGCGTCCTAGATTTTCAATAGCCCCCTGTGTCTTTTCGACAGATTTCTCTAGCAGGTTGAATTTCTGCTCTAGGCTGACTCGAGCATTCTTTATAGCCAGATTGACCAGCTGCTTTTTCTCTCCACGCTGGGGTTTGAGAATCTTAGTATCCACTATGGCCTTGACGGCTTCTTCATCAATATCCTGCGGAATCAGTACCTCATTGGGAACTAGGTGAGATTTTTCTTGATAGAATTGTCCCACATAGGTTAAGAAGTCCTCGTCCGAATCATTGTAGTAGGGGAATAGATTGACATCCCGCTCAATGAGCTTGCCCTGACGGACAAAGAAAACCTGAACACACATCCAGCCCTTGTCCACATAATAGCCAAAGACATCCCGATTTTGGAGATCCTTAGCCATGACCCGTTGCTTGGTTCGAAGCGTTCCAATAGCCTGAATTAGGTCACGATATTCCGCCGCACGTTCAAATTCCATAGTCTGGACTGCCGCTGCCATTTTGCCCTTTAGGTCATCAATGATTTTGTCATCCTGCCCTTTTAGGAAATCAGAAACCTCCTGAGCCATAGACTTGAAGTAGGACTCATCCTTCTTACAGATAGTGTGGGCCATGCATTGGCCGATATGGTAGTAAAAACAGACCTTAGACGGTGGATTGGTACACTTGCGAAAAGGGAAAATCCGATCCAGCAATCGCTTGATTTCATTGGCTGCCCCCACATCGGGATAAGGTCCAAAATAAAGACCGCCGTCCTTCTTGACCTGACGGGTAATAATCAAACGAGGATAGCGTTCATTGGTGATTTTGATGAAGGGATAAGACTTATCATCCTTGAGCATGATATTGTATTTAGGCTTGTTTTCCTTGATCAAGTTGATTTCTAGGAGAAGTGCCTCAATATTGGACTCAGTAACGATAAATTCAAAATCCACAATTTCGGACACCAGAGCTTCCGTCTTGGTATCATGACTTCCACGAAAATAGGACCGCACACGGTTTCGCAGATTTTTAGCCTTTCCTACATAGATAATAGTGCCGTTTTTATCCTTGTGAATGTAGCAACCAGGGCTGGTCGGCAAGAGCTCTAGTTTTGATTTAATCAAGTTATTCATAGTTCCATTATAGCAAAAAAGTAGGGAAAGATTGTTCCCTACTCACTAGTCTCATATATTTTTCGGAGGTTTGCAACATCCTCTTCCTGGATACCATAAAAGGAACCCGCAGGTTGCATGACAGACTTCTCATCTGTATGATCCAATCCAATCGCATGACCCAACTCGTGTTCTGCCGTATGGACAATGCGCTCATATGAATAGCCATAGTTAGGATTGGACAGATAATAATGATTCAACCGTACCGTTACAGACAAGAATTGCCCCGTTAATAGATTGGTCTGACTTTCTGCCTCTCCTGCCACAGGAGTGCCTCCGTCATTCATCTCCGTAGCCAAGATATCTGCCTTGCTGGACTCGGTGACAATTTCAAAGTTAAAAGCACCAGTTTGATTCCAATTCTGAATCGCTTCTACATAAGCTTCGTGAAAGCGTGAATCCATCTGGGGATCTAGGTAAATACTAGCTGAAGCCTGCGGCCACCTTCCTTCAGAGTGTTGGTGGCTATCTGTCTGGTTCAACTTAGGCAGTTGCCCTGTTTTTTCCCATTGGTCGATACTTTGTTGACCAATCTTGACTGACCGTTCTGCTTGCTTTAGCGCTCCTTGAAAATCACCGTTCAGATACCAGAGAAGTCCGAAAGCAAAAGCACACAAAAGAAAAGCTATCCAAACTAAACGCCAAAACAAACGCCACACAAAAGAAAAGAAAGCCCCTATCAAACGAAAAATCCAGCGCATTTCCCTCCACCTTTCTAGAAAATAAAGTCTATTTTACTAAAACAAGCTGAAAGAAAACTAAATTATGACAATCTCTCTTCCAATTTGAAATCGATTGGCAGAGTTGCTAGAAACCGTTCCAATTGTTTTTCCCAGTAGTACCACTCGTGAGTTCCAGCACTATGGCTATAGGTCACATTAAAGCCCAGTTTTTTGAGATTATTCACTGCTAGATTATTGGCTTCGTACAAGAAATCCTGCTCGCCACACCAAGCCCACAGCTTGGTCTTTTTATCCGATTTTTTAGCCAGACTTTCTAGAGAATAGGGACTAGTTGTCCAGTCTTTAATCTCCCCAAAAACACCTCTCCAGTAAGCTGGTGTCCCCAAATCTTGGCTCTCAGGAGAAAAATCTTGAAAACTAAGGGCACCTGAGAAGCTAGCTGCATGAGAAAAACGATTTGTAGCAAGAGCCAATTTGAAACAGCCATAGCCTCCCATAGAGAGGCCAGCGATAAAGGTCTTTTCACGCTTGCTAGTCATATTAGGGAAGAAGCGTTTCAGAACCTGTGGCAATTCCTCTGCTAGAGCTGTGTAATAGTCAAAACCATACTGGGTATCGGTGTACCAACCGTTGCTGGTATTGGGCATAACAACGATAAGATTGGTTCCTCGAAGTAAGCGTTCTACATTGGTCCGCTTGAGCCAACTATTATGATTGCCAGACATCCCATGCAAAAGGTACAAGACGGGAATATCTTGACACTCTGGTTCTTCCACTCGATTGACATCGGGGTAAAGAACATTCACTCCCCACTCCATATCCAAAACTTGTGAGTAATACTCGATTTTCATTACTGCCATAATTTTTTCCTCTATTTTTCTATAAGAAAAAGCCGAAACTCGACTTTCTCTCTATTTATTTCAACAATTATTTTGCTTCCATGACTACTGGTAAAATAGCTGGACGACGCTTGGTTTGGTCAAAGAGATACTTGGTCAGATTATCACGAACCTTCCCTTTTAGATCTGCCCAGTCAAAGTCATCTCCTTGAAGATAGTCTTCTACCGTTTGGTTAATCAATTCTGAACTTTCACGGAGAATATCGCGACTCTTCTTGAGATAAACAAATCCACGCGTGTGAACACGAGCCTTGGCCACAATTTTCTTCTCACGACGGTTAACGGTGATTGCTACGATGAAAATACCGTCCTCTGACAAGACCTTACGGTCACGAAGAACCACATTTCCAACATCACCAATAGCATTCCCGTCAATCAAGACATCCCCTGCTGAAACCGCGCCAGCTGGGACAAAGTCCCCATTCTCATAAGCCATGCTGGTTCCCTTTTTAGGAATGAATATGCGTTCTGGCAGCATCCCGACGGCCATAGCAGCCTTAGCATGAGCATCCAACTCACGGTATTCCCCTTGAATCGGGAAGAGATACTTAGGTTGCAAGAGATTAATCATCAACTGCAAGTCACGCGCATTCCCATGTCCTGACACACGCAAGCTTTGGGTGATCAATTTGACAACACCTCCAGCTTGGTAAATCATGTTTTCCACACGCGCCATAACTGCTTCTTTGGCGATAGATGGAGTCGTTACGATATAAACTAGGTCACCGTCCTTAATTTCCACATAACGGTGGCGCCCAATCGACATCTTGCGAAGACCATTGATAGGCTCACCCATACGACCTGTCTCAAGGATGATCAACTCACGATCCTCAAAGCGAGACATGTCTTTCGGTTTAATCAAAAGACTCTCGTTAGCTAGAGACAATTTCTTGAGGCGAATAGCAGTGCGGACGATATTTTCAATATCAAATCCTGTCAAGACCACACGGCGACCTGTTGCATCTGCAGCATCAAACACCTGCTGGATACGAGAAAGGTTGCTGGCTACTGCTGCGACGATGATACGACCATCCCAATCTGCAATGGTTTGAGTAATCTCGTCCCCAACTTCACTTTCGCTAGCCACCTGGATATTGCTATCTGCATTAGCTGAATCACTGAGAAGTGCTAGAACACCATCACGACCGATTTCTGCTAAACGAGCGAAGTCTGTCGCATAGGATTCACTAGCTGTCTGGTCAAATTTGAAATCACCTGTATAAACGATGCTACCTTCAGATGTCTTCAAGACAACACCCAGACTTTCTGGGATAGAGTGTGTTGTACGGAAGAAGGAAACCACAGTTCCTCCAAAATCTATCTCCGTATCCTCATCGATAACATGGAAATCATTAAATTTCTTAACTGTGTCATTTCCTTTGACAAAGAGTTTGGCCAACTCAATGGTCAGCTCAGACCCAAATACAGGCACCTTGGCTTCAGCCAAGAGATAAGGTAGAGCACCAATAGCATCCGCATGTCCATGGGTCAAGAAGACCCCTGCGATACGGTCACTATTTTCAAAAAGGTAGTCCATATTTGGAATGACGACATCCACCCCTAGTTGTTCATTCTCAGGATATTTTAGACCTGCATCCAAAACGAAAATAGACCCATCGATTTCAGCGATATACATATTTTTCCCATTTTCACGCACACCACCAAGTGTTGTTAAACTGATATTACTCATTTTTCCTCCGAAAGCTTAGTTTATCTTGATTATAGGGTTACTTACCCTCTTATTCTAAAAGCACTACTTTTAGCCGAATCTTTTCCTACCATTATACCATTTTTTTGATGATTTTCAAAATGAAGATTTGTTTTCAAAAAAGAGCTGGTTGCCCAACTGAACTGCACCCCAAAAGTTAGACAGAAAAAATCTAACTTTTGGGGTGTTTTTATTATGAAATTAACTTATGATGATAAAGTTCAGATCTATAAACTTAGAAAACAAGGATATAGCATAGAGAAGCT